>JAGQVN010000361.1 GCA_020437905.1 Flavobacteriales bacterium | reverse complement strand
TGTAATAGCTCAACCACACCGATCGAAGCACATTCGCACATGCTCAAGCTCATCCCTTTCCGCGCCGCCGCGATCGTTCTGCTCGTGTTCTTCGCTCTGGCCATTGTGTTCCAGGTGGTGGTGTTGGCCGGTCTCATTCCCACCGAAATGGTGTGGGGAGGTCGCTTGCAGAACGAACAGGAACGCACCGTGGGTGCCCTCGTGAGCATGGGGGTACTGATGCTGTTCGTGGCCCTGGTCCTCATGCGCATGGGTCGGCTCGGGGGCAGCATGTCCAAGCTGGGCAAGTGGGGCCTGTGGGTGGTCTGTGCCCTGTTCGCCTTGAACACGGTGGGTAACTTTCTTGCGATGGACCTCCGCGAGACGCTCATCTTCACCCCGATCACGGCGATCGGTGCTTTGCTGGCCGCGCGGGTTGCGATGGGTGAGCAAGGGAACGGGTCATGATCCAATGAGCACAGGGTAGTGCCGGGTGAGAAGCTGGCGAGAGCAGCCATCGGGTGGCATGATGCCTTGGATGCCGCTCGGAGAGGTCGGGATCGCTCCCGTCGATCTGCTTCGGGTAGAAGAGGAGCCTCACGCCTGGTTCGCTCGCCACCTTGATCGAAGCAACACACGACCTTTCTTACCCAACGTCAACGGATCGGGTGGTCGGGCTGCTGGACATTTGCCGCCATGAACAACACGAACATGAAAGCAGCGGTCTACACCCGCTACGGCAGCCCCGAGGTATTGCGCATCGCACACGTGGCCCGGCCCGAACCGAAGGACAACGAAGTGCTCATCCGCATCCACGCCACCACCGTCACTTCCGGTGATGTGCGCATGCGCAAGGCGGATCCTTTCCTGATCCGATTTTTCTCCGGTCTCTTCAAGCCCAAGGCACCCATCCTGGGCCATGAGGTGGCCGGTGTCGTGGATTCCGTCGGCAGCAAGGTCACCAGGTTCAAGGTCGGTGAGCGCGTCTTCGGCAGCACGGGCATGCGCTCGGGCACCTACGCGGAATACATCTGCATGGCCGAGGATGACGCCATCGCACACACTCCGGACAACGTTGCGCACGGTGAGGCGGCCACGCTCACCGTCGGTGCGCTCACGGCCCTGCACTTCATCCAGGCGGTGGGGCTGCAGCGTGGGGAGCACATCCTGATCCATGGCGCTTCAGGCAGCATCGGCAGCGCCGCCGTGCAATTGGCCAAGGCGATGGGAGCTACGGTCACGGCTGTGTGCAGCACGGCCAATGTCGAGCTGGTACGCGGACTGGGGGCCGACCATGTGATCGACTACAGGAGAACGGACTTCACCAAGGGCGGGAACACCTACGACGTGATCTTCAGCACCGTGGGCCATACGAGCTTCACCGCGTGCCGGCACCTGCTTGCGCCCGAAGGCCGTTACGTGACCAGTTCTGCGGCCGGGTCGGACTACTGGCACATGATCAAAAGCAAACTGTTCGGTGGCCACCGGGTGATCGGTGGGATCTCGGCCGGCGGCGCGGAAGGCATCGCACAGGTCCGTGACCTTGTCCAGGTCGGTAAGCTGAAGGCCGTGGTGGACAGGCACTTTCCGCTCCAGCGCATCGCGGATGCGCACCGCTACGTGGATCAGGGCCACAAGCGTGGCAACGTGGTGATCGATGTGGCCGCCTAGCCTGCAGCCTTGCTCAGGATGCGCTTACGGATGCGGCTCAATGATTCCGGGGTCACACCCAGGTAACTGGCCAGCAGATACTGCGGCACCCGCTGCAGCAGGTCCGGCCGTTGCTCCATCAGGTCCATGTAGCGTTGCTCAGGCGTACGGGTCAGAAAGGACGCCAGCTTCTCCTGATGCTCTCCGAAGTCGCTTTCCACGGACACCCGACAGCTGCTCTCCAGGTTCGGGTACTTGCCAAAGAGCTCGCGCTCCGCAGCATAGCGCCACACTACCAGCGTGGAATCCTCCACACAGGCCAGGTAATGGTTGGCAGGCACCTGGTTGATGAAGCTGTACAGCGAGGCCACCGCCTGGCCCTCGGTGTAGAACTCCGTTGTGCGCAGGTCGCCGTCCACATCGTAGTACATATGCACGCAGCCTTCGATGCAGTACCACGATTCCGTGGCCACGTCCCCGGCTTTCAGCAGCACCGAGCCCTTCCTGAACCGCTTGATCGGTACCAGGCGGTCCATATCCCGTGCCTCCTCAGGCGAGAGCAGTTCGGACATGCCGGGCAGTTGGGAGGGTTTGAGGTCCATGGCGGAACGGGCAAGATACAAGGCTTCGGGAACCCTTCGCGGTGGAGCGGTCGCAGATCTTCGATAGGAAGGGCTTTGCAGGACGCTCAAGGAATGCCGCTTCCGCATTCCCTAACTTGAGGCTCCTGTCCGCAAAGTGTTGAGCTCACGTGAAGGCATATCGTTCCGTACCGCTCTCCTGTTCGGAGCTTTGATCACTGCGCATGGGATGCATGGGCAGACCACCCCGATCCCTGATGCGGCCTTCGAGCAGGCATTGGTGAACGACGGCATCGACAGCAACGGGATGACGGGCGACATCCTGAACAGCGATGCGCAGGCGGTTTGGTACCTCGATGTGGACAGCAGCGGGATCACAGACCTCACAGGCTTGGAGGCCTTCACCAACCTGATCACCTTTTCCGCGAAGGTCAACACCATCACCACCGCCGACTTCAGCCCGCACCAATACCTCTGGGGCGTGTACTTGAACGAGAACCAGCTCACGTCCGTTGACCTTTCCCAGAATGCCGACCTGCATCAGCTCTGGCTGCAGTTCAATCAGCTCACCGCCTTGGACATCACGAACAACCTGCTGCTCTTCGAAGTGTTGGCGGACAACAACCAACTGACATCCATCGACCTCTTGAACAACGATTCCCTGAAGGTCCTGCGGCTGAGCCACAATGCACTGGGCACCCTCGATCTGTCCGCGAACGACTCGCTGCGGCAGCTCTCCATTGCGGACAACCTCTTGAGCAGCCTGTCCATCGGCAACCTGACCGACCTTCGGACCCTGTTCTGCGATGACAATGACCTGACCGCCCTTGATGTGTCCCAGAACACGGAGCTGCTCGTTCTGCATTGTTCGGAAAACCCGCTGGGGCAGTTGGACCTCAGCAACAACCTCGCGCTGGAGACCTTGGGCTGTTCCAATACGGGGCTGAGCCAGCTGGCGGTCGGACACCTCGACCTGGCACACTTGTACTGCGACAATAACCAGATCACGGAGCTGGACATCAATCGGCCCAGCCTGAACCAGTTGATCTGCCACGACAACCTCCTGGAGGAATTGGACCTCAGCGCCACCTCCATTTGGCGGGAATGCCTGGTGTATAACAACCAGTTGCTCACGCTCAACTTCCAGAACGGATTGAACGCCTTCATGATCAGCTCCGGGTTCGGGTACTTCAACTCCACCGGCAATCCGGACCTCAACTGCGTGGTGGTGGACGATGTGGCGCTTGCGCAGAGCAACTTCCAGGTAGACCCCTGGACCGGGTTCTCGTTGGATTGCGCGGTGGGGATCGATGCGGGCAATGAGCCTGCTGGCGCCACATTCGAGGTGTATCCAGATCCGGTTTCCGATGTGTTGCAGGTGACCACGGATGGGACCACATCGCAGACCTTGGAGATCTTCTCT
>JAGQVN010000360.1 GCA_020437905.1 Flavobacteriales bacterium | reverse complement strand
TCACCCCCTGCTCAGGGCGTTGGTCGCTTCGTATGCGCCGTTCCTGGATCATCCCTTGAACCCTCCAGATCGTGACATAGCCGGGCTGGCACGGGACCTCGAAGAAGCGCTCGGGACCGTGGCAACCCCGGGCCAGAGCAAAGCCATGGGCGCCCTGGCAAGGTTGCTGAGCACCAGCATCGAGCGGCCAGCACTGATCATGACCGGATATGCCGGGACTGGCAAGACGACAGTGGCTGCGGCCCTTGTCCAGGTCATGTGCCGGATCGGTCGCAAGGTCATCCTCCTGGCCCCGACCGGCCGGGCCGCGAAGGTCCTGGGCGGCTATTCCGGAACAGCGGCGAGTACGATCCACAGGCACATCTATCGGATGGAGACAGGGCCCGACGGGTCCGGTCGCACCGTACTGGCGTCGAACAAGGATCGGCATGCGGTCTACCTTGTGGACGAGGCCTCCATGATCGGAGAGGGAAGCGGGGGGGCCTTCGGTTCACGCGAACTGCTGAGCGATCTGTTGGAATTTGTCTTTTCCGGGTCCGGGAACGTGCTCGTCCTCATCGGGGACCCGGCGCAATTGCCACCCATCGGGTCGGCCATGAGCGAAGCGTTGAGCGCTCGGGCACTTCGGGCCAGAGGGGTCAATGCCGGTAAGGTGGCGCTCACGGAGGTGGTTCGCCAGGGTGAGGGGTCAGGGATCCTCGCCAATGCCACTGCTATTCGCCAGCAAATGGGAACATCCCTGACCATCCCACGCTTTTCCATCGATCACCCGGATGTATCCAGGGTGGAGGGTCTGGAGCTTCAGGAAGAACTGGAAAGCGCTTTTGCACGCTATGGTCAGGAGGAAGTATGCGTGATCACGCGCAGCAATAAGCGGGCATACCAGTACAGCATGCAGATCCGCAACAGGGTGATCGGACATGAAGAGGAACTGGCGGCAGGTGATCGCCTCATGGTGGTCCGGAACGATTATTTCTGGGGTGGTCACAATGGACGACCAGAGCTTATTGCAAATGGCGAACCGATAGAGCTGATCCGGGTTCGGGACGAGGTGTTGATGCACGGCGCTCGCTATCGATGGGTCGAGGCAGCGTGGAACAACGGGTCGGAGCGCAGGGAAGGGGAGTTCCTGTTGTGGGTCGATGCACTGGCCGTCGATGCGCCTGCCATGCCGTTCCAAGTACGCAAGGCCATGCAGCAGCGCGTATTCGAAGGGTTGGAGGGTCCCAAGCGTGACCGGCTGCGTCAGTTGAGGACCCATCCGATGGGAAATGCCCTGGAGGTGAAATACGCCTATGCCGTGACCTGCCACAAGGCGCAGGGAGGACAGTGGCGCGGGGTGTTCGTGGACCAGGGTTATCTCACCGAGGAAATGATCGATGCCGATTATTTGAAATGGTTGTATACGGCCGTTACACGGGCGACCGATCAGCTATGGTTGCTGAATTTTCACGAGCGCTTCTTTGTGGACGGTACCGACTAGTTCAAGCCGTCCATTGCTCAAGCCGTTCCCAGGCAGAAAGGATGACCACTTCCCGATCAATGCCCAAGGCCGTGCTCACGATGTGCTCCTTGCCGATCGCAAAGGTGTCCACGTGGTAGGCCACTTCCGCCATGCGAACGAATGCTTCATGCCGGATCGTTAATTGATTGATCGGGCCATCCACGCGAAGGCTGTGCAGGTCTTCCATGATGCCCACGCCACTCGCCTTTAACACCGCTTCCTTTCGCGTCCAGAGCTCGAGGAAACGCCGTTTCGAAGAGTTGCCTGCCCGTTCGATCAGGTTCACTTCAGGTGGCGTGAAGTAGTGTGCGCTGACCGAACGATGATCGACGCGCCGCGTCAAGGTTTCCACGTCGATGCCGAGCTCCCGATCTCGAGTGAAGCCGATGGCAATGGCGTCCTTGGTGTCGCTGAGATTGAAGAACACGTCAGAGCCTTCCACGAAGGGTTTTCCGTGTTCGCCACGTCGGATCTCGATTTCCAATGGAGGAACGGACAGGTATCCGCTTAGAAGGATCCGCAACAAGGCATGTCCGAGAATGAAGCGTCTCCGGTCCTTTTCGAAGACGAACCGGTCGGCGCGCCCACGTTCTTCAAAAACGAGGAGTTCCAGCAGTTGGTCAGGGGCTTTGGCGTCGATCGTGAAGGGAAGGAACCAGACGTGGACCTGGTCATGCCTCAACGGTACATCCCCGGCTCCAATTTCCACCCGGTCATGCAGCCGACAATGGATGGTCATGCCGCGTGACCCCGCGATCGGGTTCATACGGCCTGGGTGGCTAGCTTTTCCCGCGCTTCAGCAATGGCCTGGTCGAGTTGCCCGGCCAATTCTTGAACATGCGGTTCCTTGATCAGGGTGTAGTGATCACCGGGCACCTTGCGTACCTGGCAGGTCGTCATTTCGTTATCCCAGCCCATGTGATCGGTCCCGGTGGAGCCTTCCGCCTTCAGGACGACGATCTCTCCCGCGTAGGGCACCAGGTCGTAGTCCAGGATGGCCCGATCGTAGGTATCGATGATGTGGAAATGCCTGAGCTTCGGTGGCAGTACTTTGCCGCGGTCCAGATAATACCGTACCATGGATCGCAGGACCAACCGCTTGATCGGGTCATAGAACCTGGCCTCCTGCTGCATAACGGATCGGTACTCCTTCGGCGCATAGGTATCGATCAAGCATAACAGGGGGACCTGTTCACCTTGCTCCTGCAGCATTCTTGCCATTTCGAACGCCACGATCCCACCAAAACTGTATCCCCCTAACAGATACGGCCCATGGGGTTTCACGGTCCGCAGTTCCCTGATGAAATGCTCGGCGATGCTGCTCACCGAGTTGAAGCGGATCGGACCACCATCCTCGCCTTGGTGGGTAAAGGCAAAGAAGGGTTGCGCGGTCCCGAGGTATTTCGGGAGGAAGTAATTCGCTTCATCCCCATGAACACAGAAGAACGGGGGCCGATCCCCGGCGGGTTGGACCACCGAAAGGTTGGACAGCCTGGAAGGCCCTGGGTCCTTCCTGATGAGCTGCGCGAAGGAGGCGATATTGGACGCCTGAAAGAGCTCTTTCAGGGTCAGGGTGACCCCGAACTCCCGGGATACCTCTGATAGCATCTGGATGCCGATGAGCGAGTGCCCACCCAATTCAAAGAAATTGTCGTGGATGCCGATCCGCTCCGTGCCCAGTAGCCGGTCCCAGATCTTGGCGAGCCGTTCCTCCGTGTCATTCCGTGGCGACACATGCTCCGTGCGCATCACGAACTCCTGCGGGCTCGGTGCGGGTAGTGCTTTCTTGTCGACCTTTCCATTCGGGTTCAGCGGAAGTGCCTCCATGAGCACAAAAGCACCGGGGATCATATGCTCAGGCAGTTTGTCCCGCAGGTGCTCCCGCACCTTGCTGATGAGCTCCTGCTCCAGAGCCTTGTTCCTGGTCGCCCCTGAAGCTTTCGGAACAACGTAGCAGACCAGTTGCTTCTCACCGGTTCCCGTTGGACGGGCCACAACGACGCGGTCCCTGACCTCGGGCACATCATCGACCGTGTTCTCGATCTCGCCCAATTCGATGCGGAAACCGCGGATCTTCACCTGGCCATCCGCCCTCCCTATGAATTCGATGTTCCCCTTCGGTGTCCATCGAACCAGATCACCGGTCTTGTACATCGATCCTCCGTTCCCGCCTGCGAAAGGATCGGGAATGAAGCGCTCCGCGTTGAGTTCTTCCCGCTTCCAATATCCCAAGGCCACACCCTGCCCTCCCGTATACAGTTCTCCGATCCGGCCGATGGGGACCGGTTTCATCCGTTCATCGAGCACATGCACGGTGGTGCCTGATATGGGTCTGCCAATGGGCACACTTCCCTGGATGGCGGAAGCATCATCGATCGCATAGCAACAGGTGAACGTGGTATTCTCCGTTGGGCCATACCCATTGATCAAGACACCGGGACCGAGCAGACGCAGGGCCTTTTTCACGTGGGGGACGCTTAATACATCACCCCCAGTGAGAATGTGCTTCAAGCCGGTCAGTCGCTCCAAATGCTCATCGACCAGCAGATTGAACAGACCGACGGTGAACCATACGGTTGTAACCTGGTATTGCCTGATCGTTTCCACGATCTCGAACAAGGTGGGCTTCGGTTGTGGTTGGAGGACCAGCTTTCCGCCGTTGAGCAGGGCTCCCCAGATCTCCAACGTGGAGGCATCGAACGAGACGTTCGACAATTGGAGGAAGGTCAGTTCAGGACCGAAGGGCAGGTATTCCTGGTCTTGGACCAACCGTAAGACCGCGCGGTGTGGCACGACCACCCCTTTCGGTGTTCCGGTGCTACCGGATGTATACATGATATATGCCGCGGATCCCGGTCCAATGGAGGGTGGATCGAGCGGGACCGGAGCAGGCCCCAGTTCGCTCACGACGAGGTCGTTCGCCTGATGTGCTGGCAAGGAGCGAAGGAGCTTCTTCTCGGTAAGCAGGACCTTTACCGCTGTATCGTTGAACATGAAGCTCAGACGATCGGCGGGATACCCGGGATCGAACGGAACGAAACAAGCACCGCACTTCAATGTGGCGATCATGCTGGCGATCAGGTCCGGACCCCGCTCCATACAGATGCCGACCGGATCACCGGGTCCTACCCCGGCTGCCTGAAGGTGTCCTGCCAGTTGGTCGCTGCGCTCATCGAGCTGGGCATAGCTGAGCCGTGCTTCCCCGAAAGCGAGAGCATCGGAGGATCCGTATGACCTGACCATCTCCTGGAAGCGATCGGTCATGCTCTGCACCGATGGAGCGCCAGGATTTCCGATCCAGGTTCGTGGCGGGAACTCGGGAGCGCCTTCCGTAACATCCTCAGCGATGAGCTCCCCCATAGATGCCGATGGCATCGCAGCAATACGTTGCACCAACCGCATGAGCGCATCCATCCATGATCGGATGGTGGCCGCATCGAAGAGGTCGGTGTTATAGCTCCATTCCAGCGTCAGCCGCTCATCGCTCCCAGTGGCGTTCAGGAACAATTCGAAGTTCTCATAAGCCCTGGGGTTGCTGATGAAGCGATGTTCGAGCCCCGCGAACGCGACCCCGTCGTCCATGTTCATGTCGATATTGAAGACGACAGGGACCAGCGGGATGCGACCAGGCTCGCGTGGGATACGCAATTTGTTCAGCAGCGTTCCGAACGTATATCGCTGATTGTCGAATGCATCCAACACAGCGGTACGACGGTCTTTCAGGTGTTCGATAAAGGAGCGCTCCTCGCGGATGCTGCTGCGCAGCGCGAGCAGGTTCACGCAATGTCCGACCAGGTGCTTCATGTCAAGGTCGCTCTGCCCTGCAGCGGGCAATCCCACCACGATGTCGCTGTCACCAGTGAGCTTGTACAACAATAGCTCGAACGAGGTGAGCAGGGTGGTGACGAAACTCGCACCACTTCGGGTGGCCGTTTCCTTCAGGGCTTTGACGAGCTCAGATGGAAGCTCCAGGTCCAGTCGCGCACCGTTGTACGTCTTGAAAACCGGTCGCGGTCTGTCCGTGGGCAAGTCCAGGTGTGGGAGATGACCTTTGAACTGGTCCATCCAATACTGCTCCACCGTATCATGTTCCTCGCTCTTCTTGAAGTCGAGCATGGCCAGCGCGTAGTCCGCGTAAGGGACCGGGTCCGGGAGTGTATGATCGACGCGTTGTTCGAAGGAATTATAGAGCGAACTGATCTCAGCCATCA
Source organism: Flavobacteriales bacterium (assembly GCA_020437905.1). Classification (GTDB taxonomy): domain Bacteria; phylum Bacteroidota; class Bacteroidia; order Flavobacteriales_F; family PHOS-HE28; genus PHOS-HE28. The sequence continues at coordinate 2,882 of JAGQVN010000360.1, read as the reverse complement.
TTATCCCAAGGCTCCATCCATCGCAAATGGCATGATGGGCCGTGAGTCGCAGTTGGTGAAGGCCATCGCCTATTCGGAACAGACGGGCACGGAACAATGGACCGTTGACCAGGTCGAAGGCGGTGGTCATATCCTTGACAGCATGATCTGCCAGGGCCTTGGACCGCTCCTGTTCCTGCAATCTGCTCAGGTCGGTTTCCAGCGGGACCAGTTCCAGCTCCTTCAGGATGATCATCCGCTCATGACCGGGAGCAATGGTGGAACGCAATGCACCGTGCCTTCTTACCAATTCCTGCATAGCGGACCACAAAGCTTCGCGATCCAGCGCTCCCTTCAATTCGAGCGTGACGCTCTCATTGTACGCACAGCTTGCCTCGGGGCCCATTTCCGAAGCGGCGATGACCTCGCGCTGTGCCTCGGTGGTGGGCACGGCCTGCTCGATCTCCGGACCGGCGAATGGATCGTGCTCGACCGGAACGAATATGGTTTCTGCGATGAATTTTTCCATGGTCCTGCTATACCAATTCTTCGAGATCGACCTGAAGGTACCTTCCGGGGTTCACATTATCAGGAACGAACCAGGCCGGCTCGCCCTTCGCCGTACGTCCGATCCGTGCGCCGGGAACCGGAGGTTCCATGGCACTGATCACACGCTCGCTCAATTTTCGCAAACTGCCGTTCAATACACTGTTCACCGTTGGGATCGGATAGGTCCGCTCTGGCATGAAACCACTTTCACGGAGCTCGATGCAGGTCTTCTCGAGCGCCTTCAGGATATGCTCCACGTCGGCCCGGGTATGCGACGTGGTGAGGAAGTGCGGGAAGTCCAGGACGTGCACACCGTGGTAGCGCATCAGCATGAAGAACAGTTCCGTGTAGTTCACGCTTTCATCGTACTTGGTCTTGAACGCGCTGCCGAAGGTGACCCAGCGATAGGGGAGCTGGTACTTGTCGAACAGTGCATTGGCGCGATCGACCATATCACCGGTCATGTCGTTCAAACGCTCCTGTAGGGCAGGCCCCACTTCCTTCATGTGCAGCAGTGCTGCCTTTGCGGCGGCCATGGTGAGCGGATGGCGCACGAAGGTCCCCGCGAAATAGGTGACCCCACTTGGTGGAACGCTGTCGTCACCGAACTGCCAGAAACCACCATCCAGCGCATCCATCCACTCGTGCTTGCCGATCATCGCGCCGATGGGCATGCCACCGCCGATCACCTTGCCGTAGGTGCCGATGTCCGCCTCGATACCGAACAGGCCTTGGGCACCGTTCGGATGCATGCGGAACCCCGTGATCACTTCATCGAAGATCAATGCGGCCCCGTGTTGCTTGGTGATACGCCGCACCTCACGCAGGAAATCCACCGGACGGAATTCCATCCGTCGGCTCTGTACTGGTTCCACCAGCACGGCGGCCGCCTCGTGGCAGCGTTCCTTGATGATCTCCAGGCTTTCGGGCGTGCCATAGTCCAGGATCAGCATGTTCTGCACCGCTTCCGGCATGATGCCGGGCGCGCCGGGATAGCTCTTCTTGCTCTTGCTGCCACGGATAATGACCTCGTCATTGATCCCATGGTAGCTGCCGGCGAACGCGATGATCAGGCTGCGACCCGTGACGGTCCGTGCCATGCGCATGGCGCCAAGCACCGCCTCGCTTCCCGTATTGCAAACGGCGGCGCGTTCGCCCCCGGTCAACTCGCAGAGCAGGTGGGAGACGTCCGCTGCCAAGGGATGCATGGGTCCGATGTCCACGCTCTGGTCCAGCTGCTTGTGACAGGCCTCGCGGATGAAGTCCGGCATATACCCGAACATCGAGCTTCCGAAACCACTGAGGATATCGACGTACTCGTTCCCGTCGATGTCCGTTAGCCGACAACCACGGCTTTTGTCCACCACCACTTGATAGGTGAGCTCCTTGAGCTGCGGCTTGAAGCCCGTGACCACACGGGGGTCGGCCATCACTTGTCGGTTCGCTTGGGTGAACGCCTTGCTCTTGGCCGTCTTCTCGGTATAGCGCTGCAAGAAGGAGTCGAACCAGGCGCGCTGCTGCGGCGTCATATCGTCCACCTTCTCCTTCACGATGCGTGCCTGGGCTCCGAAGACCTTCTTCAGCTCAGGGGCATCCTCCAGGGCATTGGTGGCGGCGGCCTGTTGGGGCCGATGATCATCGGCCCGTACGCTGGCCGCCGCATTTCCTCCGTTCCAGTGGGGCAGGATGTGATCGGCAAGCTTGTCCAGGTTCGGAAGCTCCTCGTTCAATTGACGGAAGCTAACTTTCACACCGAACTTCTTGCTCAAGGACGTGGCCACCTGCGTAAGGAAGAGCGAGTCGAGACCCATCTCCAGGAAGGTCTCCTCGTTGCTCGCGTCGGCCAGTTCCAAGCCGGAGCTCTCCTCCAGCAAGTGTTTGATCTGCGCGATCAACTGCTCCTTGGGAGAAAGGTCCGTGTCGATCGGGGCGGCACCATCGTTCCCGCTCGACTCTATGTTCTCAACGCGTTCACCTCGCGCGCTCACCAAGGCCACGGGGTCCACCCAATGCCTCACGCGCTCGAACGCATAGGTCGGCATCGAGATGCGACGCCTATCCTCACCCTCGTAGAAACTGCTCCAGTCGATGAGTACACCGCTCTGCCAAAGGCCGCCGATCGCCTTGAGGACTTGGGTCAATTCGTTGCCGTCGCCCGCATGATCGCTCAACGAAGGAACTGCGACGTACTTCTTGTTGTCGGCGCTCTGTTGGCGTGCCAGGGTCGTGGCCGTGGTCCGGGGACCCACTTCCAGCATGATCCTCGGAGCGTCCCCCCAAGCGAACTTCACCGCTTGAGCAAAGCGCACCGTGGCGCGCAGATGATCGCTCCAATAGGTCGGGGAGGTGGCTTC
>JAGQVN010000359.1 GCA_020437905.1 Flavobacteriales bacterium | reverse complement strand
TCGAGGTGACCCCAAGCTCCTCCGCCCTGCCGCTGGACACCTGTGCCATCATCGGTAACAAGGTGAAAAGCATCGTGGGTTACGAAGGCATTTATTGCAACACCGCCGCACAAGTATTGCATATCCGAAACAACTATATCCAACACGGTTGGATGGGCATCGAATGCTACGGGGGGAACATCAGCAGCGTGCAGAACCTGGTCTGGAACAACACGGTCACGGCCTATACCGGCCAGTTCACCACCTATGGGATCAACTTCGCGAACACCAACAGCGGCAGCGTCTGGGAGGTGATGAACAATGCCGTGACGCGCACCTGGAGCGGCACCAGTCGAGGGATCAACAACGACAGTGGGAACCAGGGGCAGATCAATGTCTACTTCAACCACGTTTCGAACAACGTAAGCACCCCGATCGATGCGGGCTTCACCTTCGCGGCCAACAACACCATCAACCAGTCCATTACGCTGAACGCGGACGGCACTTTCAATACACCGGGTGGCTGCGTGGACGGTGGGAACCCGGCACCCGTGCTATTCGACCTGGACCTGACCATCGGTGATGCCGGTGCGTATGGTGGCAGCTATACCCTGGACAACTTCAACCCGATGCATACCGGAGCTGCGCGTATGGTGCTCACCGGGCATCCGTTCAATGTACGCAGTGGTTCCACCCTGCGCGTGAAAGGCCTTAGCTACGACCGTTGATGCCCGGGACCATGCACTTGAAAGTCATTCTCTTCACGACCTGTCTGCTGGTCACGGGATCCCTGTCGGCACAGGGGATCATCGCAGGCGAATACTATTGGGACAATGACCCCGGCACTGGGAACGGCAGCCCGATCGTCGCCGTGGACGGCACCCTGGGTCAGGCTCTCGAACAGGTGTTGGCGGAAACGAGCGCGCTTCCCGCACCCGGCACCCACATCCTGTTCTTGCGGGTGAGGGACGACAACAACCAATGGGGCCCTGCGTTCCACACGGTCATTGAAGTTCTCTCAGGCAGCCTGCTGGTGCCGGACATCCAAGTGTCGCAAGGAGAATTCTTCTGGGACAGCGATCCGGGGCAAGGCAGTGGCAGCACCCTGCTCGCCTTTGACGGGAACTACGACTCGGCCTTGGAAGCGATCCACTTGGAGACGACCTCGCTACCGAGCCCAGGAACGCACACCCTGGGCCTGCGGGTCCGGGACGTGAACGGCAACTGGGGGCCTGTGTTCCGGGTGGTCACCGAAGTGTTGCCCGGTAGCGTGAGCTTCCCGGACATCCATGTCAGCGCAGCCGAGTATTGGGCGGACAGCGATCCCGGAGAAGGGGCGGCCATGCCCATGCTGGCAGCCGATGGCAACTTCGACAGCGCGGTGGAAGCCGTGAAGGGAGGCAACATTCCCGTTCCCGTGTTCTCCGGAACACAAGTCCTGTGGATGCGGGCACAGGATGATGACGGCGGTTGGGGACCTCCCTTCGGCGTGGTCGTGAACATCGACACCACGATCACCGGCACGGTCGCTATCCCCGAGTTGAACGGAAATGCGATCCGCATCGGGCCGAACCCGACCACTGCGGCGCAAGGCTTCGACATCCGGTTCAACGACCCGGCATCGTTCCAAGTGCGTGTGCTGGATGTACGCGGTCGGGTCTTGGTGGACCGCACTTTCAATGGTGCTTCCACCGTGCATGTGCCCCTCGACGGCCTGGCAAGCGGCACCTATCCGGTCGGTATCCGGATCGGTGAGCAATGGACCTGGAGCCCCGTGGTGGTGCATTGAAATGGAACCAAGCAAAGCCCGGACGAGATGATCATTACCCCTTCGCTGAAGTTCTTCCCAGCGGTGACTTTGGCCTGCTTCCTCCCGTTGGCCGGTGCCGGCCAGTGCATCATGGGCAATGCCAATGCGCCGCAGTCGAACGCTTCGAACGTGCGCATGGGACAATCGTTCACACCGACCTGCAATGGCCTGATCGAATACGTGGAGATCTTCACCACGAACGGAGGCACCAATACCGTCGGCACGTTGCACATCTATAATGGCAGCACGGTGACAAGCGCCCCGATCCATACCCAGGCTGTGCCAGCTATCACCGTGAATCCGGGCGAAGCAGTGCGTGTGTTCCTCTCCGCACCGGTCACCGCCACCGCCTTCCAGCAACGGACCTTCGAGATGGACATGAGCCTGACACTGCCGTTCTCCGGAGGAAATCCCTATTCGGGTGGAAGGCTATTCTACAACGGCACGAACAGCAGCGTCTACAACAACTCGGACCTGAAGTTCAACGTCTCGGTCATCAGCAATTGCACGAACACGACAGCCTCCATCGCAGCGGCTGCCTGCCAGCAATACGAGTCGCCCAGCGGACTGCTGTGGGATTCCACCGGAGTGTACACGGATACGATCCCCAACGTCGCCGGCTGCGATTCGATCATCACCGTGGACCTAAGCGTGATCGCGTTGGACACGTCGGTCACGCTTGACGGGGCGACGCTCCTTTCCAACGAGGACGATGCCGATGGCTATCAGTGGCTGGACTGCATGAACGGCAATGCCCCGATACCGGGTGCCGACCAGGCCAGCTTCACTCCGACCGCAAGCGGCACGTACGCGGTCCAACTGACCGTGGACACCTGCGTCGCAGTGTCGGATTGTGTGTTCGTGGGCAGCACCGGGGTGGAGGAAGGCGCCCAGGGGACCTTGGCGCTCTGGCCCAACCCCTCCAATGGCTTGCTTCAATTTTCTGATATGCCCGCCGGGGCATGGGTGACCGCAACGGATGCCATGGGCCGACCTGTTGCCCTAAAGCGTGCCGGATACCAGTTCGAGATCCTTGATCCAGTTCCTGGGGTATACCTGCTCCGTATTCAGGACCGCAACGGCCTGGACCTGAAGCGTCGCCTGTTGGTGGAGTGACCTTCGTACCCGTACCGTTCACCATCAGCTCGTGTCCGGTACGGATCACACACCTGCGCCGAACTTATTCCAAATGGCTCCGAAGCATCCACGCGTTCTTTGAGTGGACGTCCATGCGCCGCGTGGCCAGATCTGCGCTCACTTGGTCCCCGGCCTTTTCCGCAGCCTTGATCACCGCGCGTGCGGCTTCGACCACGGTCGCCTGATCCGCCACCAGGCGCTTGATCATGGTCTTTGCGTCCGGCGATCCATTTTCTTCCTTCACCTTGCTCAACTTGGTGAAAGCGGTGTAGCTGCCGGGTGCGGGTGCACCGAGGGTCCGGATGCGCTCGGCGATCTCATCCACAGCGAGCGCCAGTTCCGTATACTGGGTCATGAAGAGCCCATGCAGCGTGGTGAACATCGGACCGGTGACGTTCCAATGGTAGTTGTGGGTCTTCAGATAGAGGGTGTAACTGCTGGCCAACAAATTGGCGAGCGGGTCCACCACCGGATCTTTCTTTTCCTTGGCCATGGTCATTCGAGTAGTTCATCACCAAAGGTATCATGGTGTGAAGCGTTGGGAGGTGACCCAGGTCCCCGATCGGTTCCCGGTCGCGGATGACCATGCCACTGGATCGCGCTACATTCGTGTGTCTACCAATACCCTGCACCATGTTGCGCCTGACATCCCTTGTGCTCCCGCTTCTCGCTGTCGCATCCACGCTCACCGCTCAACGGACCATCTGGAACCTGAAAGCGATCACGACCGATGGTGGCACCCTCGATGTGAAAGCCTTCGCTCCTGACGGGACGCGGCATGATGTGAAGGCCGTTGTGATGGGCGATCCCCATTTGCTGGACGTGAAGGCCTTGGACGGGGATGCCATGCGCCCGGTCAAGATGCTGATGAGCGATGAGGCCTTCGCACCGGTAAAGGCCATCGGTGCGGATGGTACGATCTGGGATGTGAAGGCGCTCGGCAAGGACGGACAGAAACTGGATGTGAAGGGTGTGGCGCGGTCCGGACGCATCTTCCACATCAAGGCCATCGATCCCCAAGGACATCTGTTGGCGATCAAGGCCCTGAGCAGTGAAGGCCATGTGTACGATGTGAAAGGGGTGAAGCTTCTGGACAGGCCCCTGGAGATGGAGCTCAATGGTGTCCAAGTGGCGGCCCACATCAAGGCATTGCCCCAGGTCGGCGGTGCCGAGGAGGACATCATCTGGCACATCAAAGCCATTGGCACGGACGGACATCTGATCGACGTGAAATGCAGGGACAGCGCGGGCAAGTGGGCACCCGTGAAAGCGTTCGTGCACGACGGCAACGCGCAGCTGATGGATGTGAAGGCCCTGGTCGATGGGCACATGCTGCCGATCAAGGTCCTGCCGGGATCGGGAGCGATCAAGGATGTGAAGGCGATCGGCAAGGACGGGCTGCATGACATCAAAGCCATTCTGCCCGATGGCAGCATCCTGGACGTGAAGGCGGTCGCTCGCGACGGTGCGATCCTTCACATCAAGGCCATCGGCAAGGACGGGACCCAGCTCGGGATCAAGGCCATCGCTCCGAACGGATCTTTGCGGGATGTAAAGGGCGTGGCCATCGAGGGATCGGAAGGGCTGGTGGAAGGCACACCGATCGAGGCGCACCTCAAGGCTTTGCCGCAACTGCCCTGAAGGTCCGATCGGCGTTCCCGACCTGAGTTCGCAGCTTCCGTTCCATCGTTCGTTTTGCCCGTTCCGTCCGGTTCGAGGGTGATGCCGGGACCTGGGCATTGATCTTTACGATCCGAAACGAAGCTGCCTCGATGTCACCAACATTTCCGTTCGTTCTTCTCTGCTGCACTCTGCTCCCAATGAACGTACTTGCCCAACACTGGACCGGGGCGATCAACAGCGATTGGAACAATGCTGCGAACTGGAGCGATTGGCCGCTGAATGGGGAGGACGTCACCATAGATCCCTCCCTGTACTCAGGCATGCAGGCGTCCCCTGCGCTCGGAGGCGGCAGTGCGTTCGTTCCTGACCGACTCTTCGCTGAAAATGGTGCCCAGGTCACGATCCAAGGGGGGCTCACCATATCCGATCGTTTCATCATTGGGGCCGATGCCGTCGTGACGATGAACTCCGGGAACCTGATCACCGAACGGCTGGTCCTTGAGGCTGGTGGCAGTTTCAACCTCGTGTCCGGGACGGTCAACGCGTTCGGCGTGCTGGCCTTGGGTGATGACGGTGTACAGCCCAGCACCTTCACGCAGCAAGGGGGCACCGTGAATGTGAGCGGCGAGTTCGGGTTCGATGTGGAACTACTGCCCAGCACACCCACCTACCGGCTCGTATCCGGCAACCTGACGGTGAACGGAGATGCCGTCTGGTTCGGGACCGGCCCCGGAAGCGGACAAGGTCGCTTACTGGTCGAAGGCGGCAACGCCCTGGTGAACGGAAGCATCATGAACACGGTCGGCAGTACTGTTGACCTGTACATCGCGATCACCGGCGGTGAACTGTACGTGAACGGGCCGGCGATGGACCTTGCCCACGCCACCGACAGCCTGGTGCAGAGCACCGGGAACCTGGTGCTGGACGACGCGTTGGTGCTGGAGAACGATGGCGTAGTGCGGACCACCGGTGGTGAATTGATCGTGTATGGTGATGTGGAACTGCGTGGCGTGGGCACCACCTTGTTCCACAATGTCACCATCAGCACCGGCGCAGCGCTCCAACACACGGCGCCGGATGAGATCCTGGTGGGCGGCGATTGGTCGATCGCCGGCACTTTCGATGCCGGATCCAACACGGTGGCCTTCGTAGGCAACACGGCTCAGCAGGTCGACCCAACCCCGTTCCACGGTCTGCGCATCGACCACAGTGGTACCGGTGTTATCCTGGGCAGCGGCACCACCACGGTATCTGGCACCCTGGTGCTCGACAATGGTCACATCGTTTCCTCCAGCTCTCACATGCTTCAGTTGCTGGACAACGCGACCAGCACAGCCGGAAGCCCGGCGAGCCACGTGGTGGGGCCCATGCGTAAAGTGGGAAATGACGCCTTCGTCTTCCCTGTGGGGACCGCGAATTCCTGGCGTCGCATCGGCATCGGAGCGTGCAACGACCAGGACACCGAATTCACCGCCTCGTTCGTCGATCAGGGTTACTCGGATACCAGCACACTGGACGCGGGGCTCGCATCGGTGAGCACGATCGAGCACTGGACACTGGAGCGCGCTGTCACGTCGGATGAGGTTCAAGTGGAACTGTACTGGGAGAACGCCACCGCCAGCGGGCTCTCGGATTGCACTGGTTTGGCCGTGGCCGCATGGACCGGAACGGCATGGGTGGGGTCGGCAGGCACTACGACCGGAGGCTGTACGGGGAATGATGCCGGGAGCATCGCGAGCAACGGCGATCAGCCGTACTACACGGTATTTGCCCTCGGCACAGGGGACAGCACACTGGTGATCTCGGAACATGATGGGACCCGCCTGCTGCCCCACCCCGTTCCGGCCAACGACCAGGTCTCTCTAAGACTACCGGACGGCTCCTTAGAGGTGTCGATCCATGACGGTACCGGAAGGCGGGTGGCCGTACTGGCCGCTCCTGGTAGGGGGGAACAGCGCGTTACCCTGGCAACGGCCCATCTGCCTTCCGGCCAATATGTCGTCCAGGCTACCGGGCGATCCGGCCTCCTTGGTCGGGACCGGTTGGTGGTCCTTCATTAATGGCTGACATCACGGCGATCGGCGACCGACCCGTTCAGTTCAATTCCTCATAAAGCCCCTTGAACTCCGGGTTCTCTTGGAACGCGTCATAACCGAGGTCCAGTACATGCCGTGCACTGTCCTGCATGCCCAACGCATCCATGTGCTCGGCATAGCGGATCAGTGACCCGCGCAACAGGGTCCGCTGGTCCTTCGATAGGCGGTCGATGTCATCGATGGCCTGAAAGGACTTCCGGAATTCCTCCATGCTCTCTGCTGCATCCCGCTGCAGGTTCAACTCCTGCTGGCACAGGGCGAGCATTTGCCAGGCCCCAGCGTTCTCCGGGTGGTAGTCCACCATGCGGTCAAAGCGTCTGCGCGCCTTGGTGTACTCCTCCATGTCCAGGAACATGATCCCGGTCTCCATGGCCATGGTGTTCAACTCCTCCCAATAGTCCGCGTACTGGTCGAAGTAAAGCAGGTCCTTGTCCTTGCGCCGATAGCGCTTCGCCCAGCGCAGCGCATCGCGGTCGGCGTTCCGCCATTCATGTTCGGTCGCATACTTGTCCAACTTGGCGATCTCGAAGTAGCACATGCTCAAGTACAGATAGGGCAGGGCATCACGCCGGGTCTTGTCCTTCTCCGTATAGCGCTCGGCCTTGGCTATGCACTTTTCGTACTCCTCATCCACGTAAAGCACCAAGAGGTCGTCGTATTCGCGCACCTGGGCTGTGAGCGGCGTAAGACCCATGAACAGCAGGGTCAGGCTTAAGAATGTTCCCTTCATCTTCTTCTTCATCGGTTCCCGCAGAATATAAGGGATCCACCCTGGGCGCTTCGCAACGAGAGTCCCGACAGCCTCGCAAGGCCATCCGGTATGGCATTCCGAACTGCGCTCACCCGTGTTCGTTCCGTTCGGTCCCGAACATGCACATAAGATCAGCAAGCCCGCACCGCATCCCCCACCCGCAACACGCCCTGTTCCAGTCCGATCAGGTTCTGGCCGAAGTTCACGGCATTGCCCTTGCGGCGATAGGTGCTCAGGGTCTTCAACGGTTCCTTGCCACGCTCGCCGGTGCGTTGGTCGGTGGTGGTGATCACACACCGGGAACAAGGCTTCACGCGGCGGAAGGTCGCATTGCCCATACGGACATCGGTCCATGCATCTTCGGCGAAAGCCT
>JAGQVN010000358.1 GCA_020437905.1 Flavobacteriales bacterium | reverse complement strand
GCGAAGGCCCAGTGGGAGAGGGCCCCCACGAGGAAGGTGCTGGTGAGCACGCCCACCGTGGCGAAGACCAGGATGGGCCAGCGCTGTTCCTTCAGGCTGTCCCAATCAGTGTGCATGGCACCGGCGAAGAGCAGGAATCCAAGCATGATGTCGAGCACCATGGTCTTGAAGTCGATCTCGCCGACCATGTCCTCCGTATAGCGCAGCAGCGTATCGTCAATGGCGCTGGTCAGGAAGAGCCCGGCGGTGAACAGGATGGCCACGAGCATGAGGCCGATGGTGTTCGGAAGCCTGAACAGCCGCAGGTTCACATAACCGAAGGCGGCTGAGAGCACCACAAGCAGCGCAGCGATAAGGAAGAAGTGCATGCAGCAAAGATGGAGGACTTCGGTCCGCGGTCAACGGTCGGCGCTCTGAGCGGGCGCTTCAACGAATGCAGTGCATCGTTGTGCGATCCGCATCGTGTGTGCGAGCGCAACGTATCAGCTGCGTTCCCCCTTCAGTTGAATGAATAACCCCTAGCTCTGCAGGATCAGCATCAGATAGAGCGGGAAGCCCAGGGTGATGTTGAAAGGGAAGGTCACGGCGAGCGCCATAGGGATGTACAGCCCGGGGTCGGCTTTGGGCACCGCGATCTTCATGGCTGCAGGCACGGCGATATAGGAAGCGCTGGCGGCAAGGATGGACAGCATGAAGCGGTCGCCGACCGAGTCGGTGATCAGTCCGCTGGCAAGCGCAGCTGCCGAGCCATTGATCGGTGCCGCCACCATGGCGAAGCCCGTATTGTACCAGCCCTGCTCCAGGAACCCCTTGAGCTTTCGTCCGCTGCTGATGCCCATATCCAACAGGAATATGGCCAGAAATCCTTTGAAGATATCCGTGGTGAAGGGCTTGATACCTTGGGCCTGTTCCTCGCTGGCCAGGAAGCCGATCACCAGGCTTCCGAGGATGAGCAGTACGCTGCTATTGGTCAGCGCATGGGCCGCCACCTGCCGCACCCCCATGTTCAGGTGCTCCTCGGTCGAGAAGGAGCGGATCAGCATCATGCCCACCACGATGGCCGGCGCCTCCATGAGGGCCATTACCGCCACCATGTGCCCTCCGAACGGTTCATGCTGCACCTCCAGGAACGAGGCCGCCGTAACGAACGTGACAGCACTGACGGAACCGTAGGCGGCGGCGATGGCCCCGGCGTTCTCCACCGGCATCCTACGACGAAGCAGGAAAAAGGTGTAGAACGGAACGATGCAGGCGAAGCACACGCCGAGGGCCATCACGCTCAGGATCTCCCCATCCAGGTGGCTATGGGAAAGCTCCTGACCACCTTTGAAACCGATCGCAAAGAGCAGGCACAGCGAGATGAACTTGCTCGAAGTTTCCGGTATCTCCAGGTCGCTGTTCAACTGAACGGCCAGGATACCCAGCGCAAAGAACAACAAGGCCGGATTGGTCAGGTTGTTCAGCAGGAGCTCCGCGCTCATGCTCGTTTCGAAGCACGCCTTTCGTTCACCTTTACCGCCTTCACCTGGCTTTCAATGGTGATCTCCACATCTTCGCGCTGCGCCTGGGCCAGGAATGCGCGCACGCGGGCCAGGTCGGCCTGCAGTTCGGCAATGCGTTGCAGCGAGTTGCTGGCGTCGTGCTCTCCGCGTTCCTCGTAGGCGAACAGTCTACGCTGGTGGGATGTGATCTTGTCATTTAGCAGGGTACTGAGGATCTCCAGGGCCCAGGAGGCGGAGTAGGTACCGCGGATCAGATCCAATTCCAACTTGGTTTCCATGGTGCGTGCGTTTTTGTGACGCAAAACTGGTGTGAAGTCGTCATAAGTTTATATTTATATTTATCGCACAAAACATAACGTCAACTTATGAATTATACCCTTCATCAGTTGCGCATCTTCCTGGAGGTCGTCCGCACCGGAAGCATTACCCGCGCGGCGGAAGCCTTGTACCTGTCGCAGCCTGCTGTGAGCATTCAGCTGAGGAACCTGCAAAGCCAGTTCGAGGTGCCGCTGATCGTATCCAAGGGGCGAAGCGTGCAGGTCACCCCCTTTGGCAGGGAGATCGCCGAGGCGGCGGAGCGCATCGTTGAAGAGGTCTCTGCGATCGAACACCTGTCCATGGCGCATCGGGGATTGCTTACGGGAACGTTGCGCGTGGCGGTGGTTTCCACCGGCAAGTATGTCATGCCTTATTTCCTGACCTCCTTCCTGGAACAACATCCTGGCCTTGAACTGGTGATGGATGTGACCAATAAGGCAGCCGTGATCCACAGCTTGCGCGAGCACGAGGTCGATCTGGCGCTGGTGTCCATTCTGCCCACCGATATGGTGGTCCACGAACTGGAGTTGATGCGCAATCAACTGTACCTCATCGCTGGGAGGCGCCTCAGCCAAGTACCCAAGCGGGCAACGGTGAAGGACCTGACCCTGCACCCGATGATCTTCCGCGAGGAAGGGTCAGGGACGCGCTGGACCATGGACAACTTCCTGTCGAAGCAGGGTGCACCGGTGAAGAAGCGACTGGAGCTGACCAGCAACGAGGCTGTGAAACAGGCCGTCCTGGCGGGACTGGGTTGGTCCATCATGCCGTTGATCGGGATCCGTCAGCAACTGGACCGGGGAGACCTGCGGATCGTGCCGATGAAGGGACTTCCGATCGAAACGCGCTGGCGCTTGATCTGGCGTCCGAACGCGACGCTATCTCCGGCATCGCTGGCCTTTCTGGACCATTTGCGTCAGGAGAAGGATGCCATCATCCACGAACATTTTACGTGGTACGAAAAGGAAGGCACCAAGCGCAGGAAGCGGTCGGTGGTTTCATAGTGCCTCGCAGAGGCCAGGTATCGCAGCGCGGAACGCAACCTGGAGCTTTGCCAGACGTTCATGCCCTTGGGCACGGCCCACACTTCGGCCATCAATGAGTCGCACGGGGGTCAGCTCCCCCATGGTCCCTGTCGCGAAAACTGCATCAGCCCCCATCAGCTCGGCCACTGAAAGGTCACGTTCGATGGTTTTCGAACCGAGCCCTTCAGCCAGTTCCAGTACCAGGCCTCGAGTGATACCACCCAGGCAACTACTGGTGGTGGGTGTGTGCAGTTCCTTGCCGTAGATGGCGAAGAGGTTCGTGTCGTTCAGTTCGGCCACGTGTCCGTTCCGGTCCAGCATGATCGCTGCATCCGCACCGGCCACATTGGCCTCCAGCTTGGCCAGTATGTTGTTGAGCAGGTTGTTGTGGTGGATCTTCGGGTCCAATACCTCAGGCCCCATGCGTCGGATGCTGGAGGTAATCACGGCGATCCCTCGTTCGTTGTCGAACACGGGAGGTTTCCATTCAGCCAGAACGATCAAGCCGCATCCTTGCGTGTTCAAGCGGGGATCCATGCCACTGGTGATCTTCTCCCCACGTGTGAGGGTCAGTCGGACGTGGGTATCCTCGTTCATCCGGTTGGCGAGCAGGGTGTCAGCGAGGGCCTGGCGGACCTTCTCGTTGGTGGGCACCTGCTGGAAAGCCAGGGCATGGGCCGAAGCCTGCAAGCGGTCCAGGTGCCGCGAGAGCATCAGCACGCCTTCCCGGTATAGGCGAAGTCCTTCCCAAACCGCATCACCTCCCTGCACCACGCTATCGAACACGGATATCCGCGCCTCCTTTCTTGGAAGCAGTTCACCGTTCACATGGACCAGGATGTCCTCATTGCGCGCGTCGAAGCGTTGAAGCATGGCTCAAGATCGGATGGCGTACTGCCTAAGCTCCTCGAAGTAGGGAAGGGCAGCTTCGTACAAAGGACGACACTGTTCAGGCAGTTCGCGCTGGCTCGTGGGTTGTGCCATGAACCCATTGGTCCGATGCACATTGGCGTACCAGTATTTTGCCCAGATCCCATCCTCAGGACGGGGTCCTGCCCGCCACTGGAGCATGGCCCGATCGAAGGGCATGCCCAGTTCCGTGCATAACGCTGCCAATGTGCCTTCCGGTTCCCGAACGAGATCGGCGCTGTCAAGGACGAGGGTCCTTCCTCCGGCCTTCCTGAGAGCACTGTGAAGTGTCACGAGCATTTCAGAACCGATGTCCCGCATGGTCGGGTCCGGGATCACTTGTGCGAAGGACGCAATGAGCTGTTTGGGGTCGCGGATGAAGAACAGGCTCGTCCATTCAGCAAGCAGTTCAATAGGAACACCATCCAAATGGTGTCCCATTCCCTTCATGAAAAGGTGCTCCCGGTCATCCTCCCGATCCAGTTGGTCCATGATCTCCTCGATCGCTATCGGCATCGCGGATAACACCTCTGTACGTCCAGGATGCTGTGCCCCGCTGCGCTCCAGGTAGTACGCATAGAAGGGTTCGTCCACGACGCGCGTATCCCTGCGCTGTGCAAAGCTGTACATGAGCGCCGTGCTGACGTTACGCGGTGTGCTGATCAAGTGGATCCGCATGTGTCGAATGTACTGGACCACACGTAACTTGGTGGGATGAAAACAATGGTTTCTCTCGTCCTTGCTAGCGCTTTGTACCTCATGACCGGGAATGTGCTTCTGGCGCAATCGGAAGTGCCGCCTGGAGCGATCCAGCAAGCGGTGGAAGACCATGAATGGAGGGAAGCACCTGCTTCCATGCCGTCGGGTACCATGGTGCTTCCCCTGGAGGGCAACATCAGGGAGGAAGGGCTGTTCACCTTGCGGTTGCGCGTTCCGGCGGGGACCCGGTTGGAACCCCATTTTCATCCCAAGGATGAGCGCGTCACCGTCCTGAGCGGAGTGGTGCGGGTCGGTTTTGGGGAGAACTGGGAAGATGGTCTGATGGTCGAGTACGCTGCGGGCAGCTTCTATTTGAACCCTGCGGAGTCAGCTCATTTTGTGGAGATCGTAGAGGACTGCGAGATCCAACTGACCGGTGAAGGGCCGTGGGAGATCCATTACCTGGAGGACCATTGAAAGGGTGACGGATACGACGGATATGAAGATCATTCGGACATGGAAAGGGTGGACGACCAGGGAGGACGCACCGATCTATGAGGAAATGCTCATCAAGGAAGTGTTCCCAGCCGTGAAGCAGAAGGGGGTCGATGGGTTGGAGAAAGTGAGCATCTCCACCGCCGACAAGGAGGATGAAGTGGAGTTCTTCCTGGTACTTCAGTTCGATTCCCTGGAGGCGGTGAAGAAGTTCGCCGGAGAGAACTACCGGCAGGCCTATATCCCGGAGAACGCGCAACGCGTTCTGAAGCGTTATGACCGGATGGCTGAACACTTCGAGTTGCAGGAAGAGCTCATCCTCAAATGACCGGGGCGAAGTCCACCGGGTGGTAACTACTTCCCGATCGACAGTGCCCTCGCCACCCAAGAATACCCGACAGGCCCATCCATGAAAGCCTCCATCCTGAATGTTTCTGGCCGGGACACGCAAAAGATCCCTATGCGGGATTGTCGATCAACCATTGCTTGACGCGTTGCAGGTTCTCCTGCTTGTACGGCTCTCTTTCCGCACGGCTGATCTCGGTGAAGTAGGAATGCCCCGACATGAAACGGACCTGGAGTTCGTTCCAATCCCGTTCGTTCTTGACAATGCCATAGTGCCTGAACTCCCAGAACAGCGTGGTCCCTATCCGGAAGAAGTCAGGCCTTCCCAGGTAATCGAGATCGGCGTCGCAGAGGATCATCGATAGCTCATCCTTGGGTGCAGGGGGGATCTTGGTCGCCATCACCATTCGACAGACTTGTTCGATCTGGATGGTCGAATAGCCGAACTGCGGCAAGGCTTCGGACGCGATCACACAACCCGCCTCCTCATGGTCATGGTCCTGCACCATGAACCCGGAGTCGTGATAGAGGGCAGCGGTCCGGAGCAGGTCCATCTCCTCCTCGCTCAAGCCTGCCGACATCCCCAGCGCCACGGCACTGCGATAGACATCCAGCGTATGGCTGAAGTTGTGGTACGTGCGTTCCCGGGGCAGCTCAAGCCGAAGCCGGGAAAGGATGTGCATCTCCGCAGCGGGTTGATCCATAAGGCTCAAGGTAGGACCTTCACGCGATCCCGAGGGGATCAGTGCTTTCCTTGAGCGGCCAACCAGCGCTCCGCGTCCAAGGCGGCCATGCAACCGCTGCCAGCGCTGGTCACCGCCTGGCGATAGACCTTGTCGGCGCAGTCGCCCGCAACGAACACACCGGGAACATTGGTGCTGGTCCTGTCGGCCGCGTGTTTCAGATAACCTTGGTCATCCATATCCAGCCATCCTTTGAACACTTCGGTGGCCGGGGTATGGCCGATCGCCAGGAACAGGCCGGTGACATCCAGGTTGCCCTGCTCCTTGGTCTTGTTGTTCAAGGTGACGATGCCTTCGACCGTGTTCTCACCGAGCACGTCGGTGACCTCCGTGTTGAAGAGCACTTCAATGTTCGGTGTATTCTCCACGCGGTGCTGCATGGCTTTGCTCGCGCGGAAATGATCCTTTCGCACGAGCATGTACACCTTCGGGCAAAGCTTGGCCAGGTAGGTCGCTTCTTCACAGGCGCTATCGCCCGCACCGACCAGCGCGACGTTCTGGCCTTTAAAGAAAAAGCCATCGCAGACGGCACAGGCTGTCACACCACCGCCGATATCCCGCAGCCGGGTCTCGTTCGGCAGGCCCAGCCACTTCGCATTCGCACCTGTACAGACCAGCACCGCATCGGCATGGATCTCGGTCTTCTCGTCCACCCAAACCTTGTGTACCGGGCCTGTGAAGTCCACCTTGGTCACCCAGCCATGACGCACCTGCGTACCGAAACGCTCGGCTTGAGCTTGCAGGTCCATCATCATTTCTGGTCCCGTGCGACCGTTCGGATAACCCGGGTAGTTGTCAACCTCGGTGGTCTGTGTCAGTTGCCCGCCCGGCAGTGGTCCAGTAATGATCACCGGTTTCAGATCAGCGCGTGCAGCGTATATGGCGGCAGCATAACCGGCCGGACCGGATCCGATGATAAGGCAGGAAAGGTGTTCGATGGCGTCGCTCATGGTGCAGGAATGGCCGCAAAAGTAAAGCCTCCCTTCCATGCGTTCGGGCATCTATTCGCTCGGCACACAGACCACGGTCCGTTCGTACACACCCAGGCCGGCCCAGACACCCAGCCCTCCTTCAATGTTGCTCATCACATTGGCCGGAGTGGTGAAGATGTCGCCTTGCGTACTGATATTGCTTTCGAACGAGCGGTAGAAGTCGTATTCGTCCCTGCCCATGCTGAGGAGCCGCACGACCACGGTATCGTTCCGGGCGAAGCTGAAGTTGGCCAGTTCCTCGGGGTCGGTCTCATAGGGTGAATTGCCTCGGAAGATGACGAAGTCCACGGTCAATCCGTTGATGAAGGCATCGTTGCTGGTGGATCCGATGGGGGCGATGTTGATGTCATCCTTCGGTCGCCCATCTTCGCCGAGATTGATGCGCCGTGTTTGAATGCGGTAATTGTTCCCGGTGGTGTCCGGATCCGTGAATCGAGCCCAGATGAAACCGTTCACCGTATCGGTGCCATCGGATTCCGACAGACGGAACCAGAGCGAATCCAGCTCGACCGGCTCAGGGATGTGTGTTCGGGAGGTGACCACTTCGTCACCGACCTGTACACGCAGGCTATACGAACGGTCCACTTCGCCAAGGAGGTCGGGTTTGGTGTAGATGCAGATGTTCGCATTGGCCAACAACTGCGGGTCGATGCCGGTCAGAGCAGCTGCTTCATCCAACAGCGAATCCGGGATCAGGTCGGAACATACAGGTGTTAATAGGTGGTCGATGACCCCATCATTCACGATAACTGTGGCATCCTGCACATAGATGCCCAGGAATGAGGTCAGATCCGTGGGAGCGAAATAGCTCTGGCTCTTTGTCACGATCACGATCGGCGGTTGACCCGGTTCGATCGTGCCTTCGATCACGATCTTTTCCTCTCCTGGAGGAAGGTCAACGGTGATGGTCTTCTCACATCCACTAAGGATCGTGAGCAGGGTGAGGCTGAATAGCAGCTTACGCATCAGAACTTGAAATTCCATGTGATCGAAGGGAGAATGGAGAACAAGGAGACCTGTTTGGCCACGACTTGGAAGTTCCCGTTGGCGATGTTCCCCTCGTTGTCGAAATAGATGAAGTACGGATTGGCCCGATTGTACACATTGTAAATGGCGAAGGTCCAGCTGCTCTGCCATTTGCGTTCCACTTCAACCTTCTCGCCGGTGGTCTTGTCGCGCTTCATACGGGTCGCTTTGTTCTTCAGCGTAGCTGCCAGGTCCAGTCGGTGATAGGGGGTCATACGGTAGGAGTTCCGTTCCGTGTATTCGCTCACCAATCGACCTTCGATCACGTAACGGTTCAATGGAAGCGTAACAGCCTGACCGGTTGCGTAAACGAAAGTGGCGGCCAGGCTCCAGCGCGGGCTCAGCTCGTACAAACCGACCACGCTCAGGTCATGCTGGCGGTCCCAGCGGCTGGGGAACTCGCGTCCTTCGTTCAGGTCGGGGAAGATGCGCATGGTCTTACTCCAGGTATATCCCACCCAGCCGTTCAATCGTCCCGTGCGTTTCTTCACGAACAGCTCCAAGCCGTAGGAATAGCCATCTCCGAACACAAGCTGCGTGTCGAAGTTGGTGTTCCCGTTCCCCTGGGGATCCGCACCCTCGGCGTATTCCACAAGGTTCTGCATGTCCTTATAATAGACCTCCACACTGGTCTCATACATGGCTTTGTTGAAGTCCCGGAAATAACCTGCCGCATACTGGGTGCCGATCAGCGGTTTCACCTCCGAACTGCTCGGGATCCATACATCCGTTGGGAGTGCGATGGAGGAGAAGCTGGCCAGATGCACGTATTGGGCACCGCGGTTGAACGAGGCCTTGATGCTGCTCCGTTCGTTAAGGCGATAGCGGGCGGCCAATCGGGGCTCCAGGGCGGAGTATCCCTTAACGAGCTTCCCATCATCATAGCGGATCACGTCCGTGCGTTCTCCCTCGTCATTCAGCACATACCTGTCGTATGGGCCCACATGGCTGAAAGTCGTGAACCGCAGACCGGCATTGATGCGGATCGCATCGGTCAGGTCGAATTCATCCAATACATAGATGGCCCCCTCATGCGCATTGAGGATGGGCGGTGCCTGGATGCTCAGCTGGGTCTCACCGGACCGGGCCGTAACCGTGCTTGGGGTGTATGTATGGAAGATGTACTGCCCGCCATAGCGCAGCGTGTGCCGCACGTTGGCGTAGTGGTTCAGGTCCACCTTCAGTCCGTAGTCCTTGATACCACTGAACAAGCTGAACGCGAAGTTCTCCTGGTCGGCACCGAACTCGAAGCGGTAATCGCTGAAGGTCGCCGT
This sequence comes from Flavobacteriales bacterium, assembly GCA_020437905.1. Taxonomy (GTDB): domain Bacteria; phylum Bacteroidota; class Bacteroidia; order Flavobacteriales_F; family PHOS-HE28; genus PHOS-HE28. Next base: position 1,640 of record JAGQVN010000358.1, on the reverse strand, counting down.
GGTATTCATGAAGAGCTTCGGGCCGAACACGTGGTTCCAACGGGCGCTGACAGTAGCATTTCCCCAAGGGATGCGGAAGGCGGGATCATCCGGATCACTGGTATTGAAGTCAAAGACATCGCGACCGAAATAGCCGCTGAGGAAGACGCGATCCTTGTCGCTGAAGCGATAACTGGCTTTCGCATTCAGGTCGTAGAAGTAGTAGCCCGAGCCTGCGAAGGCCGAGGTGTCCGGGATAAAAGGCTTGGTCAACACATCGATGTAAGTACGTCTCCCGCTCACAAAGAAGGAGCCCTTCTCTCGCACCAGCGGACCTTCCAAGGTGAGGCGAGAGGAGATGAGCCCGATGCCACCCTGCCCATGGAAACCCTTGTCGTTGCCATCCTTCATGCTGATGTCAAGCACCGAGCTGATGCGGCCGCCATAATTCGCAGGGATGCCTCCCTTGATCAGCTCGATGTTCTTGACAGCATCTGCGTTGAACACGCTGAAGAAACCGAAAAGGTGGCTGGCATTGTACACGGTCGCCTCATCCAGCAGGATCAGGTTCTGGTCCGGCCCTCCTCCACGCACATAGAAACCGGCGTTGCCTTCACCATTGCTCTGCACGCCAGGAAGGAACTGCAAGGTCTTCAACAGATCCACCTCACCGAGCAGTGCAGGAAGAAGTTGCACTTTTCCGACATCCAGTTCTGCGCGACCCATGTCCGTGCTCTCCGTGTTGCCGCCTCCGCGTTCGCCGACCACTTCGAACTCCTTGGCCACGATGGCTTTGAGCCCCATTTCGATGTTCACCGTCCGGTTGGCCGTCAGATCGATCGGCTGTTCCACGTTGTCATATCCCAGGAAACTCCCGACCAGCGTGTAGGAACCCCTGTCCACAGTGATCGAATAGTACCCGTAGGCGTTCGTAGCGGTACCCTTCAGCAATTCCTTGATGTACACGTTCGCACCAATGAGCACCTCTCCGGTACTGGCGTCTTTCACATAGCCGCTGACCGAGAACCGTTCCTGTGCTTCCACCCGTCCAACAAGGAACAGGCTGCTGACAAGCAGAACAAGGGAAGAGAACTTCATGGTGGGGCGCAAAACTAGCCGGAAGGCGGCAGGGTAACGTTCCCGTTCGTCCCATTGTTCTGCCGCCCATTGATCTGTTGTCGACCGGGAGGAACGTTCACGTTGTGCTAACAACAGGATAAAGGACGTCCTGGAGCTTTGCGCTCAAGCTTCATCCAGACCGTGGTACGCAATACTCAGGTCTACCGACCCAGCTTGCTCGCATTGATGTGTTGCGCGGCACTATCCCTGATCGCATTGTGGTGGTCCGCTAGTGCCGGCTAGTCACCTCACTACCTGCCCTCGGATCCAGAGGAGATCGATGATGATGGTTCCAGGGACGAAAAGGCCGCCCCATCGGACGACCTCATCAACCAGTCGGGGTGACTGGATCCACCAGCGACCATCGCAGGCCACATGGCCCACGAGATGCACTACCGGGCTGCTCCGATCAGCCTTTTCATGCGGATCCTGCTCTTCCAACCCTTCACTTCGCGTTCCCTTCGATACGCCGCCGACCTATCCGCGTGCTCCTCCGTGTACCGTATCACCCAATCCTGCGCTCGGGAGGTCCATTTTCCCTT
>JAGQVN010000357.1 GCA_020437905.1 Flavobacteriales bacterium | reverse complement strand
TCGGGTTCATGTGTGCCTTCCGCGGTGTTCTGTCGTTCAACCTTAACGGTGTGGTGTTGCCGGATGCGATGTACAAGCGCGGCAAGGCCGCCCAGCGCGGGGTGGACGAGGTCACCTCAAACTACAACATGGGCCTGATCACCAATAACGAACGGTACAACCAGACCATCGACATCTGGACACATACCAATTCGAAGGTGACCTTCACCCTGATGGAACGCCTGAAGCACGACAACCAGGGCTTCAATTCCATCTACATGATGATGGACTCCGGTGCCCGGGGCTCCAAGGAGCAGATCCGTCAGCTCAGTGGCATGCGGGGTCTGATGGCCAAGCCGCAGAAGAGCGGTGGAGGCGGTGGTCAGGACATCATCGAGAACCCGATCCTTTCCAACTTCAAGGAGGGACTGTCAATTCTGGAGTACTTCATCAGCACCCACGGTGCCCGGAAGGGTCTGGCGGATACCGCGCTCAAGACCGCTGATGCCGGTTACCTGACGCGGCGCCTGGTCGATGTGGCCCAGGACGTGGTGATCACCGAACCGGATTGCGGCACCCTCCGTGGTCTTATCGCCACGGCCTTGAGGAAGAACGAGGACCTGGTGGAAAGCCTGCACGATCGCATCCTGGGTCGGACCTCCGTGCATGACGTGTACCACCCTCAGACCGGTGAGCTGATCGTGAACAGCGGCGACCTGATCGACGAGGAAGTGGCCCGCATCATCGAGGAAAGCCCGATCGAGGAGGTGGAGATCCGTAGCGTGCTCACCTGCGAGACGAAGCAGGGGGTATGTGCCAAATGCTACGGTCGCAACCTGGCCACGGGAGGTGATGTGCAGATCGGTGAGGCGGTCGGTGTGATCGCCGCACAGTCCATCGGAGAGCCTGGTACCCAGCTGACCCTTCGGACCTTCCACGTTGGTGGTGTGGCCGGAAAGATTACCGAGGAGAGCGAGATCCGCGCCAAGTACGACGGCGATCTCGAGATCGAAGAGCTGCGCACCGTCAAGCGGAAGGACAACCATGGCAAGGATGCCGAAGTGGTCATCAGCCGAAGCGCCGAGATGCGTGTGGTGGACAGCAACACCGGCATCGTGCTCACCACGAGCAACATCCCCTATGGAGCGTTCATCTACGTGAAGCCCGAACAGAAGATCAAGAAGGACGATCTGATCTGTACGTGGGACCCTTACAATGCGGTGATCATTTCGGAACTGGCCGGTAAGCTGGAGTTCGAAAGCATCGAGGAAAGTGTGACCTACCGGGAGGAGATCGATGAGCAGACCGGCTTTGCCGAGAAGGTCATCGTGGAAAGCCGGGACAAGAAGAAGAACCCGACCATCAAGATCATGGACCCCAAGGGCAAGGAAGAGCTCAAAAGCTACAGCCTGCCGGTGGGAGCCCACATCATGGTGAAGGAAGGGCAGAAGGTCGAAGCCGGTGATGTGCTGGTGAAGATCCCGAGGAGCTCAGGAAAAGGAGGTGATATCACCGGTGGACTGCCCCGTGTCACCGAGCTTTTCGAGGCTCGTAACCCGAGCAATCCAGCGGTCGTCAGTGAGATCGATGGGATCATCTCCTATGGCAAGATCAAGCGGGGTAACCGGGAGATCATTGTCGAAAGCCGGACCGGTGAGCGCCATACCTATCTGGTCCCCTTGTCCAAGCACATCCTGGTGCAGGAGAATGATTTTGTCAAGGCGGGTCAGCAATTGAGCGATGGCTCCACCAGCCCCACGGACATTCTCAATATCCAGGGTCCTACGGCCGTGCAGGAGTACCTCGTGAACGAGGTGCAGGAGGTCTACCGGATGCAGGGTGTGAAGATCAACGACAAGCATTTCGAGGTGATCGTACGCCAGATGATGCGCAAGGTCGAGATCGAGGACCCGGGAGACACCCAGTTCCTGGAGAAACAGGCGGTGAACCGGTCCGAGTTCATGGATGCCAACGACCAGCTCTTCGACAAGGTGGTGGTCACCGATGCCGGTGACAGCGCCAACCTGAAGGTGGGTCAGATGATCACCCTGCGCAAACTGCGCGACGAGAACAGCGGGTTGCGTCGGAAGGATCAGAAACTGGCCGAAACGCGACCCGCCAAATCCGCGACCGCCCGTACGCTCCTGCAAGGGATCACCCGGGCCAGCCTGCAGACCAACAGCTTCATCAGTGCGGCCTCCTTCCAGGAGACCACCAAGGTCCTGAACGAGGCCGCGGTCAACGCGAAGGAGGACGATCTGCTCGGCTTGAAGGAGAACGTGATCGTGGGTCACCTGATCCCTGCCGGTACGGGTACCCGACGCTTCCGGAACGTGCTCGTCTATAATCAGGACGAATACACCAGGCTGATGGCCGACAAGCTCACCGAGTTGGAGATACCGGAGTGAACAGAACGAAAGAACGATCATGGCTGACGCGAACGAGAACAAACCGAAAGGAAATCAGCTGAACATTGAGATCAGCGAGGAGGTGGCCGATGGCGTATACAGCAACCTGGCGATCATCACGCACAGCAATTCGGAGTTCGTGCTGGATTTCGTGCGCGTGATGCCGGGTGTGCCGAAGGCCAAGGTGCGTGCCCGTATCCTGCTCACACCGCAGCATGCCAAGCGCTTGATGCGGGCGCTATCGGACAACATCAACAAGTTCGAGTCCGTGCATGGGACCATCCAGGGATCCGATCTTCCGGACGTACCGATGCACTTTGGCGGGCCCACCGCCCAGGCCTGAGGGACGTTACGATCGACATGCAGGACCCCCGCCATGGCGGGGGTCTTTCATTTCAGGCTGCTGGCATCACCGGGATGCCCTATTCGGAGGCGCTTTGCGCGAAAAGGACATAGCCGAAGTTGATGCTCCAGACCCAGGGTTGCGTCAGCCCATCGATGTAGCTCCCGTTCACCCATAATGGCCCCAGGGGACTTTGATAGATCAATGAGCCGCTCGCGAGATAGGATCGGTCGCTGATCTCCGTACCCGCCACGGCTGTGTTGTCCGGACCCCGCAGGATGGCCTGATAGGGTTGGAAGACATAGCCTTCCACGCGCAGGTCCAAACGGTTGCGTGCCAGGGCGGCGATCATGCGGAGCCCTCCGGCCACGTATTGCGAGGCCCTGAAATTCTCGAGGAAGAAGGTCCTGCTCTCCGGGGTGGGCTGGAAGACCGGTGCACGCAGGATGGTGGCCGTATAGTTCTGGAAGAAGGGATAGGTGCTGTAAACGCCTTCCAGCAGGGCGCCGAAGCGGAAAATACCTCTGGGCAGGAAGTATTTGTCGAGGGTCACCTTAGCGGTGATCCAATCCTTCCGTTCGGTCCAGACGCGTCGTTCCGCATTCGTGTTCCCCGGTGTGGTGCGCTCATCACCGTTCATATAGCGCAGCTCGAACTTCAGCGCCTCCCCGGCATTGGCGTGCTGCTTGCGGTTCAAGGAGTTCCGCTGAATGCTGATCCCGCCGTTGAAATGGAAGAATTCGGTCACGTCAGCCGTGTCCGTGGGTTCGAAATCAATGGTCTGATAGTAGCTGTCCTTGTTCTGTGCATACTTCATGTCCACGCGCAACAGCCCCTTGTTGCTCAATCCCAAACCCGCGTTCAAACCACCCCAGGTCTCCCGAAGGATGATGAACGAAGGCCGCTCCTCATCAAAGAACGAGATGAAGTTCTTGAAGTGGTCCCAGCGGTGGAACGTCACCACGGGCTCCAGGTAGATCGGCAGGCGGGTGGAGAGGTCGCTCCGGACCTTCAGCTGGGCCGCCGCATAGAACTTCCCGAAATAGGCCGTGCCCTGCGCGAAGCTGCTCGTGCGCCCGAACAGGTTGTAACGCAGTCCCACCATCCCGGTATTGATCGGTCGGCTGCTGAACATGCCTCCGAAGCGGGCGTGCAGGTCCTTCTCGTCCTTTACCAGGACCTCCAGGTCATAGTCCCCTTGGGCGCTGTCATACACGGCCTTGGGATACAGCAAGGCGATGTTGTCATCCTCGTACAACCTGAAATACCGGGATTTCAAGGACTCCGGATCGATCGGCATCCGCTTGGTCGTGAGCGTCCGTTCCACGTACTGGGAGCGCCTCTTGTTCAGTCCCGTTACGGTGATCTCCTTGATCCGAAGAGCCGGGTGGCGTGCTGTGAACTCCTTCCGCCGCCGGGCCACATCCGCCATCGGTACACGTCTGGCGATGACCGCTTTCAACTCCGGCATCCGGGCCATGGCGGCACGGTAGCCATCCTCGATGGTCCTGCCGTTGTTGCTGAAATCGAACAGACCCGTGTTCGTGTTGGGTTCGATGATGATCCCGTTCTCGCAGATCACGGAGTAATTGGTCGGCTCCTGCAACATGGCCTTCAGCTGGCTGAGCAGGTCATCCTCGCTGGGCGGAGGAGAGTTCGAGGCCACATTGCTGCCGATGATGATGTCCGGGAAGAAGGCCTCGTACATCACATCGCTCGGGAAGTTGTTGTAGAGCCCCCCGTCCATCATCAGGTGCCCATCCACCCGGATCGGTTTGAAGTAGAACGGGTAGCTCATGCTGGCCCGGACCGCCTGTGCCAGGTCACCCTTGTCGAACACCACGGGGCGCTGGGCCGTGATGTCCGATGCCACGCAGCGGAAAGGAACGAACAAACGGTCCATGTCGTACCCGCTGGTCGCGCTGGCCCCGGCAAAGGAGCGCATCTGCTCGTAGTCGATCAGGATCGGGGAGCGCAGGTTGGTAGGCAGGGAGGCCAGCAGAAAGGTGTCCGTATCGAACTTCAGGTCGATCATGGTCGCATCCGGGCGATCATGCTTGAAGTAGTACACGAACTTGTCCTCCACACCACCCGTGGCCATGATCCGGTACTCGTCCGATCGGAAGAGGGAATCCATTTCCGCGGGGGAGTAGCCCGCGGCGTACATCGCACCGATCAACGCGCCCATGGAGCTGCCGGTGATATAATCCACCGGGATCCCGTTCTCCTCCAAGGCTTTCAATACACCGATATGCGTGATGGCCGAGGCACCACCTCCTCCCAATACCACGCCCACCCGCTGACCCAGGGAGACGGAGAACGGCAGCAGGAGCAGGAGGAAGGCTATGCAGGTCCGCATGGTGGCAGCCAGCCCAAAGTTAGGCCGTGTCCATGGGGCGCAGGGGATCCAGGTCTTTCAGGAGGTCGCGGAGGATGGCCGGTGCTTGGATCAGACGGCTGCCATACCAGCTGAAGGCCTCGCCGTCCACCATGCGGACCGGAGTGCCTGGAAGCAACAGACCGATCTCCTGCAGGTGCTTCTCGCCGAAGGGGTAGGGCTCGGAGCTGAGCAGCACTACGTCCGGATCGGCAGCGGCCAGTTCGGCGGGGGAAATGGAGGGATAGCGGGTCCCGCCTTCCGCGAACACGTTCTGCAGGCCGCAGCGATGCAGCATGTCGTCGATGAAGGTGTCGCGGCCAGCCGCCATCCACGGGTCGCGCCAGATCAGGTAGGCGACGGAGAGGGAGGGCTCGAGCGGCTCCAGGTCGTCGAAGGCAGCGGTGATGTCCCCCACCAGTTGCGTGGCCCGGTCCTGCATGCCTGTCAGCGCACCGACCTGATCGATCATGTCCAAGGCCTGGTCCAGGTCGCGTACATCGCTCACCCAAACCGGGAATTCCTGCGCCAGCGCCTCGATGTCCTCCCGCATGTTCTCCTCCTTGTTGGCGATGATCAGGTCCGGGTCCAGCGCCCGCACCCGGTCCAGATGCACCTGCTTGGTGCCGCCCACGCGGGCCTTCGTCCGGAACCATTCCTCCGGCCGGACACAGAACTT
>JAGQVN010000356.1 GCA_020437905.1 Flavobacteriales bacterium | reverse complement strand
TGTTCACCACTGAGGTGGGGAAGATGTCCAAGGGTGCCACCTTGGCATCCGGGTCGGGGGAGGGAAGGGGCAGTCCGTTGAGGTACGCCGAATTGTAGCGATCGCCCATTCCACGCACGTAGAGGTATCGCCCTCCCACGACCGAAAGCCCGACCATCTTCTGCACACCTGCGGCTACATCGTTCGCCCCTTTCTTCTTCAGTTCCTGGGCGCCGATGTTCTGCACCAGGTCGGTGCTTTCCCGGCGCTCCATCAATTGAACGGCTTCGCGCTCACGGTCCACCTTGTGGACCACCTCCATCACGTCCATCTCGATCGCCAGCGTCTTCAAAACGATCGGCAGGGTGACGGTCTTTCCGGCTTCCGCCACGAAGGGCTTCTCAAAGGGTTCGTATCCCACGAAGGAAGCTACCAGCACATGTTCCCCCGCAGGTACATCAAAGCGGAACTTGCCATCCAGGTCCGTGGTGGTCCCCGTGGTGGTCCCTTTAAGGACCACGTTCACGAATGGCATCGGTTGCACGGATCCACCTTCATCGGTGGTCACGGTGCCGGCAACAACACCGGATTGACCCTGCGCACCGGCAATGGCCAGAGCGAGGATCAGGGTAACAAAAGATCGGTACATCGCAGCTTTGGTTCGATCGGCGGCAAAGGTCCCCCGCTGGTGTTACCAGCCCCTTCGCCGATCGTTAAGGATCTGTTACCAAGCTCCTTATCGTGAACGATCGATCGTTCGATCCCAAGTCCGGGTAAAGACCTATAGGGTGGTGGATACTACCGCCCCCTATCTTGCGTTCCCGTTCCGTCCCATGACCCGAGATTGTTCCGGCATCCTTCACACGCTGCTTGCGTTGCTCATGGCTTTTCCAGGCTCCGCGCAGCTCGGCGGTGGCGCTTCCTTCCGGGTGTTGGACATCCCATCATCAGCCCGGATCTCGGCTCTCGGAGGCACGCAGATCGCGGTCTTCGATGATGACCTGAACCTGGGCATCTTCAATCCCGGCCTCCTCAATGCGTCGATGGGTAAACAGGTCGCACTGAGCTACCTGCCTTATTTCGATGGGATCAACGTAGGCTTCGGGTCCTATGCACATCATTTCGACAGCATCAACACCACGTTCTCCGGCACCGTTCAATTCATCGACTACGGCACCTTCCAACGGACCGAAGCGGATGGCTCCGAGCTCGGGACATTCCGGGCAGGGGAGTACGTGTTCCAGGTCGGTGGGTCCCATGCACTGGATAGCCTGTTCACGGTCGGCGCCAACCTGAAGTTCATCACCTCGCAGCTGGAAGCGTACAACAGCACGGCATGGGCGGCTGATGTTGGCGCGGTGTTCCATAAACGTACCCTGGGCCTCACGGTGGCGGCCTTGTTGCGGAACATCGGCTATCAATCTTCGCCGGTCACCGATCAACGGGAGAAGCTCCCGTTCGAGGTGCAACTTGGTGTTACCTATAAGTTCAAGCATGCACCCTTCCGCTTGGGAATGATGTTCCGGAACCTACAGCGATGGGACCTGACCTATGATGATCCCGTACGACAGGTCCAGATAGACCCGACGACCGGCGAACCGATCGAAGAAAAGGTCACTTTCGGGCAGAAAGCGTTGCTCCACTTGCAACCGAACCTGGAAGTGGTCTTTGGGCGCTATTTCATGCTGCGGTTGGGATACGACTTCAAGAGGCGTCGGGAGCTCAAGGTCGATGGCAAGCCGGGTATCACCGGCCTGAGCTTCGGGCTGGGACTGCGGGTCAGCAAGTTCCACCTGAGCTATGGATTTGCTCAGTATCACACGGCCGGGATCAGCAATACGATCACCTTGGCCACCCGCTTCAGCGACTTCAAGCGGAAGCAGGAGTAATTTGGCCGCGTGTCGGACAGGCGGCGGATCAACATCGCGGTGGACGGGTTCTCCTCCTGCGGAAAAAGCACACTGGCCAAGCGGCTGGCCCAGGCACTTGATTACACGTACATCGACAGCGGTGCCATGTACCGCGCTGTCGCCCTTTACATGTTGGAGAACGGTCTGGTGGACCAGGGGCGCCTGGACAAGGCCGGTCTGCTCGAGCGACTTCCTTCGCTGAAGATCGAGTTCCGCTATGACCCCGCAACGGGAAAGAGCGCCACATGGCTCAACGGCCGCAACGTCGAGCGGGAGATCCGCGGCATGGAGGTGAGCCGATACGTCACCCTGGTAAGCCCGGTGCCCGAGGTACGGGCCGCCTTGGTGGACCTGCAACGAACACTGGGACGGGAAAAAGGCGTGGTGATGGATGGGCGTGACATCGGTACGGTCGTGTTCCCAGACGCCGAATTGAAACTCTATATGACCGCCCGACCGGAGGTGAGGGCCCAAAGGCGCTATGACGAGATGTTGGCCAAAGGGGTGGAGGTGGACTACGCCAGTGTGCTGGAGAACATCGAGCGCCGGGATGAGGATGATACCAAGCGCGCCGCCGACCCATTGATCAAGGCACCGGACGCGGTGGAGATCGATAACAGCGACCTGGACCAGGATGCGCAGTTCCGGCTGGCCATGGAACTGGTGCAACGCACCATCTAGGTCCAGGGAAGCTTAGGCGATCAATTCCTGGACCGCCACAGCAGGGTCCTTGGCATGCTCCACGAGGCCCAGCACCTTCAGCATCACTTGGTCCAGGATCGTGTCCGGGCAACTGGCACCGCTGGTCAGCACAATGGTCAACGGCCTGCGTGCAGGCAGCCACCCTTCGGTACGCTCAAGGCGTTTGTCGGGATAGCAGAAATGCTGGATCGCCAGAGCTGAGAGGACCTCCTCTGCGCCTTTGATGAAATAGGTCGGGAACCGCTGCTCGAGCAATTCCACCAAGTGGCTGGTGTTGCTGCTGTTGTAGCCTCCCACCACCAGGGCCAGGTCGGCCTCGGCCTTCAGCAGTTCGTTCGTGGCGTCCTGGTTGTCGTTCGTGGCGTAACAGAGCGTATCCCGCGTGTCCGCGAAATGTGCCTTCAGATCGTTGTCGCCATGCTTCGCGCGCATCACTTCCTTGAAATGGTCGGCAATGGCCTGGGTCTCGGTGGCGAGCATGGTGGTCTGGTTCACCACACCCACGCGGTCCAGGTCCTTTTGGGGGTCGAACCCCTCGCTGGCACGGTCCCTGAACACCTGCTCGAAGGTCGCCAGGGGTTCCTGACCCACCATGATCCGGCCCAACAGTTCCGCTTCCTTCATGTCCCGGATCACCACGGCCGGAGCCTTCTGCACGGTGTGGCTGAAGGTGGCCCGGGTCTCCTCGTGTATCGCTTTGCCGTGGATGATGACCGTGTACCGGTGGTCGCCGAGCTGGTCGCTGCGCTTCCAGACCTTTTCCACGAACGGGCACGTGGTGTTGTATCGCAGGGGGTCGATCCCCTTGGCTTTGAGCCGGGCTTCTGTCTCCAGGGTGGTCCCGAATGCCGGGATGATGACGATATCCTCCGAACTGAGCTCATCCCAGTCCATCAGCATGTTGCCTTCCGTATCCTGCACGAAGCGCATGCCACGATCGACCAGATCGTCGTTCACCGCCGGATTGTGTATCATCTGGCTCAACAGAAAGATCCGCTTGCCCGGGTTCTCTTCCAAGGCTCTGTAGCTGATCTCAATGGCGTTCTCGACGCCAAAACAGAAACCGAAGTGCCGCGCGAGCACGAAGCGGATCGCGCCAAGGTCCAGCAGGGTGGGGCTCAGGTCCTGCTTGCGCGGGTCCTGGGCCTTGCGAAAAGCCTTCAGCCTGCCTATCAATCCGCTCCGGTAATGTCCTGGGATGTCGAAGGAACGCATCTGCGTATGGAGGACGACAAAGGTAGCGGACCGGTTCAGTGGGACCTTCCGGTAACTGTTGTTTTCTGCTCGTTCCCAGTGGGAAATAGTTATCTTTGCGGCCCCTTTCGGGAAAGGTGCAAGCAAGGATGCCTTGCACCCGCATGAACGAACCCCTTCCGGGTGGCATCCTCCAGGCCCGGGATACAAGCATGAACAGCCACCATGGCTGAAGAAAAACAAGAGGTCGCCCTAGAGGAGACCACCACCGCCAAGGCGGAAAAGAGCGCTCCCAAGAGCGCCACCACGGTCACCGAGAACGGGACCATCACCTTCGCTGAACCCCCGGCTGATTTCGATTGGGACGCCCTGGATGAAACGGGCGAGTCCACCGCTTCGGCCGATCGGGAGAAGCTGGAGAAGGCCTACGAGGACACCCTGAGCAGCATTTCCGAAAAGGAGGTGCTCATGGGCAAGGTCGTGGGAATGAACAAGAAGGAGGTCGTCATCAACATCGGCTACAAATCCGAGGGTGTCGTTCCTCTGAGCGAGTTCCGCTACAAGCCGGACCTGGCCATCGGTGATGAGGTCGAGCTCTACATCGAGAAGCAGGAGGACAAGAGCGGTCAGATGATCGTGAGCCATAAGACCGCCCGGGTCCATCAGGCCTGGGGCAAGGTCAACACGGCCATGGAGAACAATGCTGTGATCACCGGTCATGTAAAGTGCCGTACAAAGGGCGGATTGATCGTGGATGTGTTCGGCATCGAGGCCTTCCTTCCGGGTTCGCAGATCGATGTGAAGCCCATCCGTGACTACGATCAGTACGTCGGCAAGAACATGGAGTTCAAGGTCGTCAAGATCAACCAGGAGTTCAAGAACGTGGTCGTGTCCCACAAGGCGCTCATTGAAGCCGAACTGGAGGCCCAGAAGAAACAGATCATCAGCGGTCTGGAGAAAGGACAGGTCCTTGAGGGCACGGTAAAGAACATCACCAGCTACGGAGTGTTCGTGGACCTCGGCGGTGTGGATGGCCTCATCCACATCACGGACCTGAGCTGGGGCCGTGTCAGCCACCCGGAGGAAGTGGTCGAACTGGACCAGAAGATCAACGTGGTGATCCTGGACTTCGACGACGAGAAGAAGCGGATCGCACTGGGCCTGAAGCAACTGAGCCCGCACCCATGGGATGCGCTCAGCGCCGACCTGAACGCCGGCGACAAGATGCAGGGCAAGGTCATGGTCATCACCGATTATGGCGCATTCGTGGAGGTGGCCCCCGGTGTGGAGGGTCTGTTGCACGTCAGCGAGATGAGCTGGAGCCAGCACTTGCGCAGCCCGAAGGACTTCCTCAAGGAAGGTCAGGAGATCGAATGTGTGATCTTGAACATCGACCGCGAGGAGCGCAAGATGAGCCTGGGTATGAAGCAGCTCGCTCCCGATCCCTGGTCGGACATCGAGTTCAAGTACCCGGTGAACAGCAGGCACACGGCCAAGGTGCGCAACTTCACGCACTTCGGCATCTTTGCCGAGCTTGAGGAAGGGGTGGACGGCCTGATCCACATCAGCGACCTCAGCTGGACCAAGCGCATCAAGCACCCGAGCGAGTTCTGCAACGT
>JAGQVN010000355.1 GCA_020437905.1 Flavobacteriales bacterium | reverse complement strand
GTCCACCAGTTCCCGATACAGGCGATCATAATCCCGGTCGGAGATCTCCGGCCGGGCCAGCACGTAGTAACAATGATCGTGATGCCGTAGTTGCCCACGCAGGGCTTCGATACGAGCTCGTGCTTCGCTCACCGATGTCATCCCTCCCTTCTTCTGGCATGGACGAACCGCTCCACACCGCTCAGGTCCTTGTGTATCGTGGGGTCTTCAAAGCCACCTTCCGCGAGCGAGCGGGCGACCGCCCGGGCCCCATCATGATGGGTCTCGAACCAGAGCATCCCACCCGGCCGAAGCCCCAGGACGGCCTGCTCGGCTATCACCTTGAAGAACTGCAAGGGATCATCGCCTGGTACGAACAAAGCTTCATGTGGTTCGTGGTCCTTGACGATGGGGTCCAGCTCATCCATCAAGGAGCTGGGTATATAGGGAGGATTGCTCACGATGATGTCGAACGGACCTGCCGGGATGCCATCGGTGAACAGGTCCCTCTGCGACCAACTCACCGGAAGCCCAAGCGCGGCACCATTCTCTTGGGCCAGTGCGAGGGCCAGAGGGCTCCGGTCCATGCCCATGACCTCGGCGTTCGGAAATCCCTGTTTCAGCGACAATGCGATACAGCCGCTGCCGGTACCGATATCCAGGATCCGTTCCGGTGCGTGACCGGAGGCTAAGACATGCTGCACCAATTCCTCCGTTTCCGGTCTGGGTATCAACGCGCCTGGACGGACCTTGATGCGAAGCCCGTGGAACAGGACCGAACCCAGCACATACTGGATCGGGACACCCTCTACCAACGGACGGAGTGGATCATATACCTGAAGAAGTTCACTTTCGCTCAAACCCGTCTTGCGGGATACCTCCAGGCGGGCAGCATCCCATCCCAGACGCTCGGCGAACACCATCCGCACCAATACCTTTATCAGATCGGGTGGGTGTCGGTCCGACAGTTGGACCTGGTACTGCCGGATCACGGCCTCGACGGAATTGTCCGCCACCTTCATAGCCGCAAAGTTAGGTCCCTCCGATCGCTGGGACAGTGCGGTCGGAGCCATCTTTGCGACCATGCCACCGGATGAACGTTGGATGCATCGCGCCCTTGAACTGGCGTCGCTCGGGCGTTGCGGCGTGGCACCGAACCCCATGGTAGGTGCTGTGCTGGCGCTTGGTGACCGCATCCTTGCGGAAGGATGGCATGCACGTCCTGGTGGACCGCATGCTGAAGTGGCCTGTATGTCGGCGTTCGGGGAGGGTCCGATCCCCAGGGGCGCCGTCTTGTATGTGTCGTTGGAGCCGTGTGCCCATCATGGCCGAACGCCTCCCTGTTGTGACCTGATCATCGATCGCGGGATCGAACGTGTGGTCATCGCTCATCGCGATCCCTTCGACCAGGTCGCAGGACGGGGGATCGACAGACTACGCAGCGCGGGTATCGCCATAGCACTCGGCACCCTGGAAGCAAAGGCCCGCTGGTTGAACCGGCGCTTCCTGACCCATGTGACCGGGGGCAGACCGTATGTCGTTCTGAAGTGGGCACGGAGCAGGGATGGTTACCTGGACCAGCACCCGAGAACTCAGGGGGCCGTGCAACGGATCAGCAGCCCTGCAACGGACACGCTCGTCCACCAGTGGCGCTCCGAAGAGCAGTCCATACTGGTAGGATCCCGCACGGTCCTGAACGATGACCCGTCGCTGTCCGTTCGGCATGTCGATGGAAGACAACCGATCCGCATTGTCCTGGACCGGAACGGTACGGTGCCTCCAAATCCCAAGGTCTTTCGCTCGAGGAAGGATCGTGCCCTGCTCTTTGGTAGAGGGCAAAGGCCATCCGGGAACGCCGAGTGCGTTCCGGTACCGGAAGGAGCGGAGCCCATCCCCTTCCTGCTGGAGGAGTTGACCAGGCGGAAGATCAGCTCCGTGCTGGTGGAGGGTGGAGGCGAATTGCTGACGCATTTCCTGAGGAGCGGAATGTGGGACGAAGCGAGGGAGATCGTTGCGCCCCTCGAACTCGGGAACGGAACCAAGGCCCCCAAGCTCGATACAGCCCCTGTTGCCGAGCACCAAGTCGGGGAT
>JAGQVN010000354.1 GCA_020437905.1 Flavobacteriales bacterium | reverse complement strand
AAAAAAAAAAATAGCTGGCGGCAATGGTGAGCTGATCATCGCCGGCCGGACCCGGTCCAATGATGGAGACGTCTCCGGGAATCACGGCGATTGGGATTTCCTGCTGTTGCGAACCGACAGTGCAGGGCAGCTGCTCGGGCAGTGGTGTTATGGCGGCGCGGACGCCGAACGGTCCAACACCATCAAGCGGGCCGCAACGGAGAGGTTCATCATGGGAGGTTACGCCAGCTCGAACGATGGCGACGTGAGCAGCACTAACGGCGATCTGGACGTGTGGGTCATCGAGGTGGATGATACGGGGTCCATCCAATGGGAACAGAGTTGGGGAGGCACCAGCATGGAATCCACAGAAGGGATCGATATCGCTGCGGATGGCGGCATCGTGGTGCCTGCCTGGTCGCTTTCAGGCGATCTTGACAATACTTGCCAGCTGGGTACGGGGGATTGGTGGCTGTCCAAATTGGATGCGGCGGGTACGCTTTCGTGGCGCAGCTGTGTGGGTGGCACCGCGGAGGAGATCCCCTACGACGTGGTGGCCTTGCCGGATACGGGTTTTGTGGTGGCCGGTCAGACCTTTTCCGCGGATGGGGATGTGCAGAGCCACATCGCCTGGCAGGATGCCTGGCTGGTCCGTTTCGATGCTACGGGTAACATCGCCTGGGAACGTTGCGTGGGTGGCAGCATGATGGAGGAGTTCCACGGTTTGGAAGCCACCCCGGATGGGGGCTACATCGCCTGCGGAAACACTTCCTCGAACGACGTGGATGTCAGCGGCAACCACGGCGGGTACGATGGCTGGGTGGCGAAGTTCGGACCGGATGCGCTGGGTATCGCTCGTCCAGCGGTTTCGCCCGCTTCGGTCCGCTTCGATACCTGGTCCGGTCTGCTATCCATTGTATTGCCTGAAGCCGAACGAAGGGTGGGGGTAAAGCTCCTGGATGCCCATGGCCGCGTGGTATCGGCCACCGCGTTCAGTGGAAGGGAGCATCAACTGGATCTGGGCGATCGGGCATCTGGAGTGTACCTGGTGCGGCTCGAACGTTCCGGCCAGGTGGAACACCATCGTGTACTCCGCCTGTGAGCCATGTACTTCCTTGGCTGTCCTTGATCGGTGGGTACACCGCTGACCGATCGGAATGCCTCACCTTCGCAACATGAACGGGCACGTGAAGGACCTCATCGAACACCTGGCACTCCTCTCGCACCCGGAGGGCGGCTTCTACCGGGAGACCTATCGCGCTGCAGGTTCCGTGCCCTTCGAAGGAGGAACGCGCTCCTGGTGTACCGGGATCTACTTCCTGCTCACCGCTGAGCACGTGTCGCACCTGCACCGCATCCGGCAGGACGAGATGTGGCACTTCTACGCCGGGGATGGCCTGACAGTACACGAACTCCTACCGGATGGAAGCTACCAACGGACGGCCATCGGAACGGACTTTGCGGAGGGGCAGGTCCCCCAGCATGTGGTTCCCGCAGGCCATTGGTTCGGCGCTACGGTGGATGCGCCGGACGGCTATGCGCTGGTCGGTTGCACCGTCTCACCCGGCTTCGACTTCCAGGACTTCGAACTGGCCGAGCGGGAGGAGATGCTCCGGCAGTTCCCGCAGCATGAGGAGATCATTCGGCGCTTGACGGTGGCACGCTGAACGTACCAGGAATAGCCGCTCCCGTACTTTCACCGCCTCAGCTCTCACCATGACCGATACCCCGCCCTGTCCGCAATGCAATTCCTCCTTTGCCTATCCCACGGGGCAGAGCCTGATGTGCCCGGAGTGTGGCTACGAATGGAACCCCGAGGAGGTGGCGGCGGAGAACGCGGCACCGGTGGTACGTGACGCGAATGGGAACGTGCTGCAGGACGGCGACGATGTGGTCATCGTCAAGGATCTGCCCGTGAAGGGCGCGTCCAAGGCGCTGAAGGCCGGGACCAAGGTGAAGCACATTCGGCTGGTGGAGGGCGACCACAACATCGACTGCCGCATCGATGGCTTCGGGGCCATGGCGCTGAAGAGCGAGTTCGTGAAAAAGGCTTAGTGGGTCAGCGGCTTTCCGCGTACTGCTTGAAACGCTCCAATATGGCCTGCCAGCCTGCCTGTTGCTGTTCTTCGCTGTGCATGTTCTCCGCGTCGAACACTTCGGTCACGCGGGTACCGTCGCCTTCCGCCACAAAGCTGATCGCGCACTGGCGACCATCATCCATGGTGTAGGCGATGCGCGCTCCGGGTTCCACAGTGGTGTAGGTGCCCTCGAAATCGAAGCTGGCGCTGCCGTCCCGCGCAGCCATCGTATAACTGAAGCGACCGTCCACACGCAGGTCGTTCAAGGCTTTCGGACAGTGCCAGTCGTCGCTTGCAGCGTTCCACTGTTCGATGTCCGCAGCGGTGGTCCAGCATTTCCAGACCTGGGCAACCGGTTTGTCCACAAGGACGGAGATGGTGATCTGCTTCGCCATGTATGATTGGTAGAATGAACGAGGATCAGCGCGTGGCCAAACGACCACCGAGCCAGGCCATGGGCAGGTAGGCCACGACCAGGTCCAGTACATCGAACCACAGCGGTGCATTGGGGATCATGCGCACGGCCATGATGCCACCGAGCAGGAAGAAGGCGCCCAGCCCATAAGCAAAGGCCATTTTGCGGGTGGCTGCCAACTTGGCCGCTACAAAGGCCGCTACCAGCGTACCGAGCGCGTGCGCCAGGAAGGGCATGAGCAATTGGATCACCGAGTATTCCCCGATGTGCGCGTTGATCGAATTGATGTCGTTCACGTCCACACCCGGTAGCGGTGGAAGCAGCTTGGCGGTGAGGATGATGAGGCCCATGTTCACGGTCCAGCCAGCCAGGATACCGGCGACCACGGCCAGGATGTTGCGAAGGATCGGATTCATGCGGGTGCGGTGTTGGTGGAATGTGAAAGTAGGATACGTACCCATAGGGCGGCATCCCTAACGCTCGTTCCAGCCCTTGCCGGCCAGGATGCGATCGCGGCATTTCGCGATGCGGGCGGTCCGGGTGGCGGACTGTTTCGCGCCACCGATGTGCAGCAGGTATCCGCGCTGTCGACCGGGTGTCAGTGCTTTGAAGGCCGCGTGAAGTTCCGGGTCGTCGGCCATGGCCTCACGCAGTTCCACCGGGACCGGGGTGTTCGCCCGGTCGCTGGCGAAGTCCACCTGAATGCCCTGCTCCTCCAATGCTTTTGCTTCAGCGATGAAGCGCTTCAATGCCGGTTCCAGCGCATGCACTTCATCGAGGCTGGTGATGCGGGCCATGCGGGCCGAACGCGTGTTGGGGCCGGGTGAGACCAGCAGTCCCTTCGGGTCCTTCAACAGCACACCCTTGAAGAAGCTCATCGTGCAGAAGTCCTTGAAGGAGCCCAGGATCAACACGTTGCCACCGGCATGCGTGTAACAGGGCTGGTACCACTTCAGCTCCTCGGTCAGCCCTGCCTCCAGGGCAATGCGCCGCAGTGCCAGCAGTTCCTGCTTCCAGGACCGGGCCTTGGCCAGGTGTGCCTCCACACGGGGATCGGTCGCGGACACGGGGACAAAATAAGCCTGCACGGACCGGCGGACCACTCACCGGCTGCCGGCCATTACGCTGTGCAGGGTGGCCAGCAGTTCGTTCCGTTCAAAGGGCTTGGGGACAAAGCCGTTCATGCCGGCATCGATGCAGCGTTGCACCTCCGCCTTCATCACGTTGGCCGTCATGGCAATGATGGGCAGGCCGGCGTGGGTGCCACCGAGGGCACGGATGGCGCGGGTGGCATCGTAGCCGTTCATCTCGGGCATCTGCACATCCATCAGGACCAGGTCGTAGTCCTTCTCCTGCACCTGACGCAGGGCCTCAAGGCCGTTCTTGGCGATGTCGATATGCACTTCGGGGATCGACGCCTGCAGTTCATCCTGCGCCACCATGATATTGAAGTCGTTGTCCTCGACCAACAGGATCCGCACCCCTTTAAGGTCAATGGCCGATGCGGTCGCGGATCCCGAGGAACCCGTGGAAAGGAAACGCTCCAGCTGTTCGTCGTCGGTGATGCCGCTGTGCTGCTGCTTGCGGTCCACGAAGAACATCTCCAGGGAACCTTTGCCCTTGGCTTCGACCTGACCGCGTGGGGTGAACTCCAGGTCCGGGTCGCCGGCGATCAGCGTCATGGTGGTGGAACTGACGTTCACCTTGCCGATCTCGCCGCTGCTTTCCATCCGGCTCGCGATGTTCACGGTATCGCCCCAGATGTCGTACTGGAACTTCTTGAGACCCACGATCCCGGCCACCACCGGACCGGTGTGGATGCCGACCCGCATCTCGAAGTGGGGCCGTCCCTGTGCCTGGCGTTCGGTCTTCCGTTCGCGCATGATCTCCTGCATGTCCAGGGCCGCATGCACCACATCGCGTGGCAGGCCATGCGCAGGGTCCGGCACGCCACCGGCGGCCATGTACGAATCGCCGATGGTCTTGATCTTCTCCACGCCATGCTTTTCCATGATG
>JAGQVN010000353.1 GCA_020437905.1 Flavobacteriales bacterium | reverse complement strand
TGGATCGTCGCTCGTTGAACGCGATACAGCTCGTGCTTCACATCGATGGTGTCCACCACAAGCTCGAAGCGCTCGAACCTCGCGAGCTCGACCTGTTCCGGATCCCGGAAACGCATGCTGTCCACCTGCAGTTTGCCCTTCATGGCTATGGCCATGGGGTCCTGTCCCGATCCGCTGAGGAACAGGTCCAAGCGCATCGTACCGCCGATGCCGCCGTGCTGCATAAAGGGTGATACATACGGCTCGAACATGCGCAGCCGTCCCTTGTCGGCCTGCACATGCATGGCATAGCGCTGGTCATCCTTGTTCAATGCGATATCCGCTTCGATCGTGGCGCTGTTCTTCATCCGCAGATCGAGGTCAAGCGCTATCTGGGGTTCATTCCAGACCACCCGGGGGCAGGTCACGTTCAATTCATCCACGCGCACCGGCCATTCCAACAGATGGCTTTGGTAGGAGATCCGTGCCTGTTCCAGGTGCATGTCCAACAGCGTGAACTTGGTCGGTCCCTCATCTTCCCTTGCTTCCTCCGGAACCCCATTTGCGCTGAAGCGATCGACGATATCCGAGAAGTTGAAGCGACCGCCATCCTGGACAATGCGCACGTCCAGACCTTGTACGATCAGGGATTCCAGCTCGAAGTGACCGCTGAGCGTTCGCATCAGATCCACGTTCGCATACAGCGTTGCGATCTCCAGGAAAGCGCTGTCTCCGGCCGCTTCAGCGATACGGAGCCCGCCCAGCCTCGCCGAGGCATTGAATGGATTGAAACGGAAGTGGGAGACGCTGACCGTTCTTCCCAGGGCCTCGGACCCATACTTGCCGATGGCCCATTTTGCCAGTGGTGGATGGAATACCCAGGTGATCAACAGGACCATCAGGGTAACGATCACCCAGCGCACTCCTTTCTTGGACCAGGACAGGAACCTCATGCAGGGTCGTGAAGTTAGTGGGCCGGCCCGGGTCAGGAGAGCGGTTCAGTGGATCACTACGAAGCGCTGGACCGTTCCATGGTCCGGCAAATCAAGGACGTAGGTGCCGGGCTCCAGGTGTCCGACCGATATATCCGTCCGATCGGTCAATGCACGCCCATGGACCACGCAACGTCCGCTCATATCAAGGACCGACCACATACCCAGCATGTTCCCGGTGTGTTCAACGACGAGCCGATCGGTGGCAGGAATGGGGAACAGGCGCAGATCCATGGCACTCACGACGTGCAGGCCGGTGCTGATGTCAGCTGCATAGATCCCGTCATAGGTATGCAGGTACAGTGCGCCTTGAGGTCCCGAGCACATCCGAACAATTGGAAAGCCCGGTTGAAAGATGATCCCATTCGTGGCGGGCACCCAGACGGTCGAACCTGCTGCCTTGAAATGGACCTCCTGGGCTGCGCCACAGACCCAATGGTCCTGCACGGTCGAGGCAGCAAGGTGCGCGACAGTGGACAGCGATCCGGGCAAACCGGTTTGTGCACTGTTCCAGGTCAGCCCTTCGTCGGAGGAGGCGATCACGCGATCACTTCCGCCGCAAGCGATCACCCGCTGATTGATCCCCATGGTCAGTCCGAGGGTGGGGTCCGTTGAATAGGGTGCCGTGGAAAGCGGAATGAAACCGGTACCGTTCAAGTTACCCCGATACATCGTTCCCTGATGTGCTGCGAAGAAGTGGCCTCCTGCTGCAGTGAAGGCATCCAAGGTGACATTCGGGGGAACGATCTGTACCCAGGTGGCGCCGTCGTCAGTGCTGCGCAATACACCCGTTCCGAACAGGAAGACCTCGCCGTTCTGAGCGCTGTGGAAGCCTTGTTGGAAGGCATCCGGGATGCCTTGCATGGTACCAAGCTGCGCAAAGGTGTCGCCACCATCGATGCTGCGCCAGACATAGTAGTTCCCAAATCCCGCGAAGATCAGGATGGTACCCGTGTTCGTGACATGCAGTTGCAGGTCGTATGCAAAAGCCCCATTTGGGGTTCCCAGGCCGTTCTTCATTTGCCAGCTATTGCCACCATCCGCACTGACGAACGGACGTATCGGGTTCCCGAGCTGCAAGGTCACCAAGGACCCCGGTGTAGGTCCAGTGGCGAGATGTTCGATGGTCCCTACACCTGGATCGGTCGTTGGGCTCCATTGTAATTGCCCGAGGATGAGGGTACTGGAAAAGAAAGCTACAAGGGTCGAAACGACTTTGACCATTTGCTGAAGATACACTGTGTTCAGGGGCCGTGCGGGAGTGGCGTATAGGCAGGCCAGTCATGAAGCCGAATGATGGCCCGGTGCGCTCCCAGTTCGCTCATGACATGTTCCGCACCACCCGCCTGGGCAGCCCGCATGGCCCGGTCATTGGCCTGCAGCGCTTCCTCAATGCGCTCTTCATGCTTCAGGAAATAGCTGTATTTGTCCCAGGTCCAAGGGTCGCTGTCCCGCTCCAAGCTGAGCATGAGCGCAGTGGCATAGTAACGTTCGCTCACGGGTCGGGCCTGGAACAGCAGGATGACGCCGGCGTAGACACCAAGAACAAGCAGTCCCGAACGAGGCATCGGTCGGATGCGCAGTACATAGTAGCTCGCGATCCCCGAGACCACGAAAGCGGTCAATAGCAGCGTAGTGCTGAAGGCCCACAGTTTCATGATCGCGAGCAATGCCAAGGACCAGGAGGCCAGCGATGCGCCGTACCAGGGACCAGGTGTCTCCGGTGCGCGTATGATGCCCCATATCGCGGTAGCGGCCCAGACACCGATCACGACCAGCAGCACGATCGTGTGATACGGCAGGTGGAGCAGCTTCAGCACCAGGCTGAGCCCGAACGCAAGCATGAAACGGGGCCACATGAGGGGAAAGTGTTTGTCCTTTTTCCAGCATTCCTGCGCCGCCACGCAACAAGAACGGTGAGACCGGGGCAAGGTACATAGGACACTCTACGGCGCGTCCCTCAATGTCACCGCGTCAGAGAATCGGGTTGACGTTCACAACCAAGCCGATAAGGATCTCGGAACAAAGCCCCGCGTCGTATGTTGTCCTTCCATATGCAAACGATCGGATGGATCATCCTCGGCCTGGCATTGCTTTTCATAGCGGCCCAGACTTACACGACCATCCAGACCCATCGCACCGAACAGCGGGCCTACACCGTGATCGACAGCTATGGGGAGTTGGAGTTGCGTCGTTATCCGCCCAACGTACTGGCCACAGTGGAGCTTCCGGATACGTTGTACGCTTCCGGTTCGCGTACGGGATTCCGGCGTTTGGCGGGCTACATCTTTGGCGGGAACGAGGCTGGGGCACAGATCGCCATGACAGCCCCGGTTTACATGGAGAAGCAGGAGCAAGGGATGCGCATGGCCTTTGTGATGCCTGGAGGTAGGACGAGCGTCCTGGGGCTTCCCGGTCCGAACGATCCGGGCGTCAGGCTGATCGAGACGGATGAGGAGGTATTCGCCGTCATGCGCTTCGGCGGTTGGATGAACGATGCGCGTATGGCGGAGATGCAGGGACACCTGCTCGTTGAGGTGGCCGCATTCGGCCTGGAGGTCACAGGTCCGGTCACTTTCATGGGCTACGCGCCGCCTTGGCAGCTGATCCGCCGCAGGAACGAGGTGGCCGTGCCCGTGCGTAAACCGGAGACCCGTCTTGGAGCACCAAGCGGTGGTCTTGGATCAGGTTTTTGAAGGGCGCTACCTTGGTCCGCGATGTCAGCGGACCAACTCCATCGGCTCGCTTCGGGCGACCTGTCGGCCATGGAGTCGCTGTTCAAGGAGCACTTCGCTCCGCTCAGCATTTTCGCTTTTCAATACCTGAAGGACAGGGACCAGGCTGAGGACCTGGTGCAAGAGCTTTTCATCCGGATCTGGGAGGGTCGTTCCGAGCTTCAGGTCAAGACCAGCATCAAGGCCTACTTGTACGCTTCCGTCCGCAACCGCTGCTTGAACGCGCTCAAGGCCGCGAAACGTGTCGTTCCCTTGGATGCAGTTGGACAGGAACCCATGGAGGAGGAAGAGGGAGATGAGGATCTGCTGACCCTGCGCGCAGCCCGCGTCCGAGCAGCAATAGAAGGCCTTCCGGAGGAGCGGCGGAAGGTGTTCCGCATGAGTCGGTACGAGGGTTTGAAGTATCAGGAGATCGCCGATCGGCTCGGAATCAGTGCGAAGACGGTCGAGAACCAGATGGGCAAAGCCTTGAAGACGCTCCGGGTCGAATTGGCCGATCTGATGCCCTTGATCGCCTGGCTGTTGCACATCGCCGATCACAATGGATAGGGGTATTTGAAGGGACTGTTGTCATAAGAGCGGGTGGAAGAGACCCACGGCATATCAAGTGATGCGCTTGCGGCTTATGTCGCCGGTGAAGCGGACGCCATGCAGCGCGCTGCCGTGGAGCAATGGGCTGCTTCCGATCCGGCGAATGCCGCCGAGCTGGAGCGGATGCAGCAGATCTGGGCTTGGAGCGGGGACGAAGCGGATGGCTTCGAACCCGATGTGGATCGGGCGTGGAACAATTTCCAACAGCAGATCCGTCCGGAACCCAAGATCATCCCCCTTTACCAAAAGCTCCGTTGGGTGGCGGCTGCGGCCATTCTCGTTGGGGCATTCTTCGCCGTCCGTTACTTCCAGGGCCCGGCAAGCGTGAAATACTCCGCTTCGGAGATCGCAATGACGGTTTCCCTGGAGGACCTGACCACAGCATCGCTGGATCCGCGCGCAAGAATGGAGGTCACTTATGGTAAGGAACGACAAGTGGAATTGTACGGCTCCGCTTACTTCGAAGTTGTACGCGACACGCTCCGTCCGTTCATTGTACGGTCGAACGAGGTGGAGGTCCGTGTGTTGGGAACCGGTTTCCGGGTCGATGGATCGGAGAATGGGACCACGGTCCGCGTCCGGCATGGCCGGGTACAGGTGAGCTTGGGGGATAGGTCCTTGGAACTGGGCGCCGGCGACGGTGTACGTGTCCGAAGGGGCTCTGACGAATTGGCTCCCCTGGAACCGGATGATGTGATCCGATGGGCCGATCGCCTGGTCCAATTCCACGAAGCACCCATGTCCGAGGTGCTGGCCACCTTGAGAGGGGTGTATCCAGTGGAGATGCGCCTCGCCAGCCCGAGCATGGGGCGGTGCCGCCTGACCGCAACATTCGACGATGAACCGATCGAGCTGGTGCTCGAGGTGATCGCCGAGACCTTCGGTTGGACCCTTTCTTCCGATGCTTCAGGCGCATACATCCTGGACGGTGAAGGCTGCTGATATCCTGCGTGCCACGCTTGTGGTCATGTCCTGCTGCATTGCTCAAGCAGCTCTGGCACAGCATGGAGCCGTGCTGTATCGGCGCGTGACGGTGGATGTGGACCAGGCTCCCTTGTCGGTCGTCCTGGATGCCATCGCCCGCGAAGGATCCTTCAAGCTGAGCTACAACGCCGACGCTCTTTCCACCGACAGCTTGGTAAGCCTCCATGTGAACGATGCATTCGTGGAACGCACCTTGGGGGTGGTGCTTCCAGCGCACATCCGTCCGCGCGTCAATGGCGAGCACGTCATCCTAACGGATCGTTCACGCGACCGCACGCGCCACCGGATCGATGGTCAGGTTCGGGATGGCCGGTCCGGGATACCGATCGCACGAGCCAGTATCGTCGAATTGCGCAGGAACAATGCGGTCGTCGCGGATGCTTCAGGACGATTCGAGCTGGAGCTGAAAGGTGAACTGAACGGGGCCGCGCTCCTCGTAGGACGTGTCGGTTACCTGGACACCGTGGTCTTTCTCCATCCGGATCATGGCGTGCTCGACATCACGCTGACGCCGAAGGAGACCTTGGAGCGGCTGGACCCCCGCTGTGCCTTTGAACGCTGTGAAGTGGAGGACCTTGGGGTCGCCCGGCTCTTGGTGCCGGCAAGTAACATGGACCAGGCCGCCAACCTGGAGTTCGGAGGGGAGAGGACCATCCAACTGAGCTTGGTGCCTGGCGTCAGCACCAACAAGGAAGCCGCGGGTGCCATGGTGAACAGGATCTCGATCAATGTGTTGGGCGGCTACGCGCGAGGCGTCAACGGCTTCGAAATAGGTGGAGGTGTGAACATCGATGCCTGGAACGTTCGCGGTGCCCAGATGGCCGGGCTCGCCAATCTGGTGGGCGGTCAGGTGCAAGGCGCGCAGATCGCCGGCGGGATCAACCATGCCATGCGTTCGCTTCAGGGCCTGCAGTTGTCGGGTCTGGCGAACGTGGTTTGGGACACGCTTGCAGGGGTGCAGATCGCGGGTGGGGCCAATGTGGCGAAGGGCGACATGCGCGGCACCCAGATCTCCGGGGCGACCAATGTGGCCGTATCCGACATCGACGGCATGCAGATCAGTTTCGGGGCCAATGTGGCTGTGGGTGATGTGAGGAAAGGACAGGTATCCGGTGCGCTGAACTACGGCCGGAACGTATCCGGTGCTCAGTTCTCCCTGGGCATGAACGTGGCTCTTGGTGCCGTGGGAGGTGGGCAGGTGGCCTCCGCACTGAACTACGCCGGAACCGTGGAGGGCGGTCAGGTCACTTTCGGGATGAACGCCTGCAGCGGGACGGTCAAAGGAGGACAGGTCGGGGCGCTGAACTTCGCCGTACGGGCCGAAGGCGCGCAGGTCGGTGTGCTCAATTTGTCCGATACGATCAGCGGGACCAGCTTCGGCCTGCTGAGCATCGCCCTTCGGGGTTACCATCGTGCGGAAATGTTCGCCACGGACGTGCTGCCGCTCAATCTTCAAGTGCGCACGGGTACGCGCGGCTTCCACAACATTCTGGGTTGGTCGCCTTCGATCACTGACAGCG
>JAGQVN010000352.1 GCA_020437905.1 Flavobacteriales bacterium | reverse complement strand
TTGGTCCCATCACCAAGGTCCCAGAAGTAATACTGCGGCACCGGATAGGCTGCTCCCTGCAGGTACCAATCATCCTGACCCTGGCTCGTGGCCACGATCTCCGCGGTGGTCGGTTCCACGTCAATGGTTACTTCCGCAGTGGCGAACAGGCCGCACTCCTCGTACACGTTGACGACATAGGTGGTCTCCTGCAGTGGTGTGACCTCCACGATGGGATCCGTGGCGCCCAGGGAAGGCCATTCCAAATAATAGACCCCTGAGCCCCCGCTCACTTGAGCGCTCAGTTCGATCGGGTCGCCATAGCAGATGGTACCGTCCGGGGTCATTTGAATGGCCAACGGCTGAGGTTGCGGGATGAAAGTGGTCACCGTCGTATCACTGACATACCCGCACTGGTCCGACACCGTCACGGTGTAAATGTGGTCCGTTGGGACCCCTACTTCGACGGTGGTCGTGTTGCTGATCACCACACCTTGTCCGTTCGTCCATACATAGCTGTACACTCCGTTGCCGCCGGTCACGCTCAGGACCTCCAACAAGGTCGTGTCGCCTTCGCATAGGACGGTCACATCCGGCGTGGTCGTGATCTCGATCTCCGGAAGCGGTGCTGTCGTTGCCAGCAGACTGTCCGACACCACACTGCCACATCCATCGGTAACGGTCGCTACGTAGTACGTCGGCGCACCCGCCTGTACATTGATCGTCTGCGTGTTGGAGATCGGTGCTCCGTTCGCGCTCCAGGCGTATTGGAACGTACCGTCACCACCGATCACGTTCAACACGGTCAGGTCGGCATTGCCCAGGCATGGGATGGCCGTATCGGGCGTGAGCGTCAGTTCCATGGGTGCATATACGGGCACATCCACAGTGATGTCCACTGTGACCGGCGCAATGGCGCACGTATCGGACAGGGTATAGGTGTAAGTGGTGGTGGTTCCCGGCGAAACACTGATACTCGGTGTTGTCGCACCCGTGCTCCACGCGTGGAGGTAGTTCCCAGATCCACCCGAAATCAGCGGTGCGAGCACCTCGACTTGGTTGCAATCACTGAGAACGTCATTGGCGATGACATTCAGAGGGGGCGGTGAATCGATGTAGAACGTGTATTGTGTTTGAATGATCTGACCCGCGCATTGGATCAACTGTTCGATATCGAACACGATGGTCTCAAGCCCATCCGGATCGGACGGGACATTGAGCAGGAAGGTGATCGCCGTATCACCCGGTTGGAAGATCAGCTGGTTCGGGAAAGCGGGACTGTAGTCCACCCCTGCCGTCGCTGTTCCGGAAACGGTGAGTTGGATCGTGTCCGTATTGGTGGTATCTCCGATCCGGTACATGGTGAAATCCACCACCCCACACGCTTCCAGCATGGTGCTGTCGTTCAGGAGCACGCCGCTGGTCAATTGTGGCAATACTTGACCGGTGCTCACGAAGCTCCCGGCTTCGAGGAATACGGCACTATCCCAAACCGTATCGTTCGCATCGCCCACGACGATCTTGATGTGGTAGGTCTCGCCACAGATCACCTGGGCGCCAGCCTGCATCACCACCGTCATTCCATCGTACTGGATGTAGGTAGGATTGGTATTGAAGGGAGCCGTGGTGCCGTTCCCATTGTCCACATAGAATTGCGGATTGGTCACGTCGTTCACGGAGTTGATCGTGACGGGGTCCACCGTACCTGGGATCAATGCGATGTTCGCCGCGTTGTTCGAGAACGGTCCATTGATGCCAGGGCCGCTCAGGAAGAACCCGAAGGCATCGTTGATGCTGTTGACGAATTCCAGGTACTCATCCGAAGCGAACACGAAGTTGAACTTGAGCGAATCCCCGGTGACCAGAAAGTCGAACTCCAAAATGGCCGCATCGTTGATGCTGGTCACGTTGGAACCCGTGCTTTGTGCCAACTGGAGCAGGTCGGGGTCGCCCTGACCGAAATTGCCTCCACCCAGGCTGCTGCTGCCTGAATTATTAGGGCCCATGGCGTTCATGACATCACCCGTCGCCAGGATCAGACCCGCCGGGATGCCCACATTGGCCGCACTGCTGTTGAACTCTGCGGCCTGTTCAGTAAGTATGTTCCCCGGGCCGCCGTTGAACTGGATATTGGTTGCGGTGACACCACCACCCAAGAGCACGTTCTGGACCAGCTGGGCAGGGGTCTGGGTCGTATTGATCACCAACTGAGCCTCAGCGAACGTCGAAAGCATGACACTGAAAAGGACGAGAGGAATGTATCTGTGGCTCATGGGCAAGGGGAAACTGACCTTAAAATTAGGGCATGTGCACGAACCAATGACTCACTGAGCGGGCCCCGGGTTGCCTCGACCCCCATGGGGTCGGACCTATCTTCGCCCATCAAGCCGACCTGCCGTGGAAAAAGCCGAAGCCTATATCGAAGCTCATAAGGAGCGATTCCTCGAAGAGTTGCTCGGTATCCTGCGAATACCCTCGGTCAGTGCCGACCCGGCATACAAGCAGGAGGTCCAGCGTTGTGCTGAAGCGGTGCGCGATCGTCTGATCGAAGCTGGTGCGGACAAGGTGGAGATCTGCCCCACTGCCGGTCACCCCATCGTGTATGGGGAGAAGATCATCGACCCGGACCTGCCGACGGTGCTTGTATATGGGCACTATGACGTACAACCTCCCGACCCCCTCGAGCTTTGGGCCTCTCCTCCCTTCGAGCCAGTGATCAAGGACGGACAGATCTACGCCCGGGGCAGCGCTGATGACAAGGGTCAGTTCTACATGCACGTGAAGGCCTTGGAGGTCATGCTCAAGAATGATGGGCTGGCCTGTAACGCCAAATTCATGATCGAAGGGGAGGAGGAGGTCGGTTCGGACAACCTGGCCTTGTTCGTGAAGGAGAACAAGGACCGATTGAAGGCGGACGTGGTCCTCATCAGCGATACGGCCATGATCGCCAATGATGTACCGAGCATCAATACGGGTCTTCGCGGACTGAGCTATCTGGAGGTGGAGGTGACCGGTCCGAACCGTGACTTGCACAGTGGGGTCTATGGCGGGGCTGTGGCCAATCCCATCAATGTGCTCTGCGACCTGATCAGCAGCCTGCACGACAAGGACCGTAGGATCACCATACCTGGATTCTACGATCGGGTCGTGGAACTGAGCGACGCTGAGCGAAAAGCACTGGCTGAAGCACCCTTCGACCTCGAGGAATTCAAGCGGGACCTGGGGATCGAAGAGGTCCTCGGTGAGAAAGGGTATTCCTCCGATGAACGATCCACCATTCGACCCACCCTCGATGTGAACGGCATCTGGGGGGGGTACATCGGCGAAGGGGCCAAGACCGTCCTGCCCTCCAAGGCCTTCGCCAAGATCAGCATGCGCTTGGTGCCGGACCAGAAAAGCGCGGCGATCTCCAAGCTTTTCAAGGAGCACTTCGAGCGGATCGCCCCTCCTTATGTCAACGTGGAGGTCCGTCCCCATCACGGGGGTGAGGCTGCGGTGACACCGACCGATTCCGTGGCCTATAAAGCCGCGAGCCTTGCCATGGAAGAGACCTTCGGCAAGGCGCCGATACCTACACGTGGCGGTGGTAGCATACCGATCGTGGCGCTCTTTGAGCAGGAGCTTGGGTTGAAGACCATTCTCTTCGGCTTTGGCTTGGATTCGAATGCGATCCACAGTCCGAACGAGCATTTCGGCGTCTTCAATTACATTCAGGGGATCCGGGCCATTCCACGGTTCTACAAGCATTTCGCCGCAGTGAGCAACGGGAAGTCCTGATGCACGATCGGGTGCGGATTCGGCTGGCGTTGGTCACATCGGTGCTTTGCGGGTGCTCCTCCTATCAGGAGGTTTCCTTGGATCGGATCGTGCACGTGGAGCTTACTGAGCTCAATGGCCAAGGAATGACCATGCGCGTGGAAGCCACGATCACGAACCCGAACGGCTATCGGCTGAAGGTCGTCGACCCGGATGTCGACGTGAGCTGGAACGGGAAGCTCCTGGGTAAGGCCACACTGGACAGTTCACTGTCCCTTCCACGTCGCAGCAGCCAAGTTCATTCCATCCCCCTGCGTGCCACGTGGACGAACGGCCTGGTCCCTGCCTTGCTGATGGGCCTGGGGGCCCTGTTCGAAGGTCAGGGGGAGGTGTCGTTCAAGGGAACGGTCGTTGGCAAGGCAGGCCTCCTGCGCAAGCGCTTCCCGTTCGAGATCACTGAGCCGGTGGACCTGCGCTGAAGGAACCGTCCACAGCACCTTGCCGGACCAGCACTGCCACGCCGAAGCAACCCTTGCCCGTGCACAGTTCGTAGGTCGAACCGCGCTGGACCTCGGGGTCCAGATAATGCTCTGTCGCTGCGGGATAGGAGGCCATGGGGCTGTCCACGAGCGCCACACGCCAGATGTAGCCGGTGTATACCACCTGTGCCACTTCATGCGTGGTGCATGTAGCATCGCCATGCAGGAACCTGTTCGTGATCAGGATCGCGGAGAAGAGCATGGGACCAAGACCCAGCGCGAGCAGAAGAGCCCATTCCACGCGCTCGAAGCCCAGGTTCGCCCCGGAATATCGGTATGGCACCAACAAGGGGATCGAACAGCAGGCCAGCAACAAGCGGAACATCAGGTCCCAGGCCACCAGGGTCACTTTGCCCACGGTCAGAAAGGTCACGACCGCAGCCAAGATCCCGACCACGATGGTCCACTGCACCCAGGGACGTTCATTCACCCGTTGGTGTTGATGGCTCGATCTCGTCAAGCCCGGACCCGGCAGGTCCTTGCCGTTACTTTGACCGCTCATCATGTTCACCATCCATTGGTTCCCAGGCGCCATTGTCCTGGCCATGTTGCTCTCGGCCAGTGGTTGTGCGGACGGGAAAGGAACGGCCTCAGCTGGCACCATGCAAGATACCACGCAACACAAGCATACGAACCGCCTGGCACAAGAGACCAGTCCGTACCTGTTGCAACATGCCCACAACCCGGTGGACTGGCATCCCTGGGGCGATGAAGCCTTCGATTCGGCACGCGCCCAGAACAAACTGGTGTTGGTCAGCATCGGCTACAGCAGTTGCCACTGGTGCCACGTCATGGAGCAGGAATCCTTCGAGAACGAGGAGATGGCTGCCTTCATGAACGAACACTTCGTTTGCATCAAGGTGGACCGGGAGGAACGACCGGATGTGGATCAGGTCTACATGACCGCGGTGCAATTGATGACCGGACGCGGGGGCTGGCCCCTGAACTGCTTCACCCTCCCGGATGGACGTCCCGTCTATGGAGGCACGTATTTCCCACCGGATCAATGGAGGCAGGTCATGACCGACCTCTCGGCCACCTGGTCACAGGACCCGGCCAGGGTCAAGGAGTACGCAGCACGATTGAGCGAAGGGGTGGCCGGTTCCGAACTGGTCGCGCTCAATCAGGACCCGGCACCGTTCGCCAAGAAGGAGTTGGCGGACTATGTGGAACAATGGGTGCCATCCTTTGACCGGCTGCATGGCGGCCCTGACCGCGCACCGAAGTTCCCCATGCCCAACAACCTGGAGTTCCTATTGCGGTATGGCACGTTGACAGCCGACAAGGAGCTGATCGACCATGTCAAGCTCACCCTCAGAAAAATGGCCTTCGGGGGCATTTACGACCAGGTCGGTGGTGGGTTCGCACGCTACAGCACCGATGCCATTTGGAAAGCACCACACTTCGAAAAGATGCTTTACGACAACGCCCAGTTGATCTCGGTGTACAGTCAGGCATTCCAGGCGTTCAAGGACCCCTTGTACGAAGCGATCGTAATGCAGAGCCTCTCGTTCCTTCAGCGTGAGATGACCTCCGAGGATGGACTGTACTTCAGCGCTTTGGACGCGGATAGTGAGGGCGAGGAAGGTCTGTTCTACGTATGGACGGAGCAGGAGCTGGACAGCCTGTTGGGTGCGGACATGAGCGTGGCCCGTGCGTGGTACGATCTGCAACAAGGCCGATGGGAGCGCGACCGGATCATCCTCCTGCGCACCCGATCAGCGGAAGAAGCTGCGAACAAGGCAGGGTTGGCCATGGACGAATTGGAACGCGCGATGGACCGGATCAATGGCCGGTTGCTGGAGGCACGCTCCGAACGCATCAGGCCAGGGTTGGACGACAAGGCCCTGACCTCCTGGAACGCCTTGATGGTCCGCGGACTATGTGATGCCTACGAAGCCTTCGGTCGCAAGGAGCACCTGTCCTCAGCGGAACGCACGATGCGCTTCCTGCTGGAACAGTGCCGACGACCCGATGGTGGTCTCTGGCACAGTTACAAGAACGGTGAAGCTCGGATCAATGGCTACCTCGAGGACTATTGTTTCAGCATCGAAGCCCTGGTCGCCCTCTACGGACTGACCTTCGATGAATCCTGGCTGCGCTCGGCCGACGAGCTGGCGCGCTATTGCATCGACCATTTCCAGGACCCAGCGAACAGCATGTTCCACTTCACCAGCGACCTTGACCCTCCGCTGATCGCCCGGAAGATGGAGGTCAATGACAACGTGATCCCCTCGTCGAACAGCAGCATGGCGAAAGGGCTTTTCATGCTGGGACACTTGTTGTACAAGCCGGAGTACCTGACCATCAGCGAACAGATGCTGCAGAACGTAAAGGAACAAATGGCCGAATACCCCAGCGGATATTCCAACTGGGCCCAATTGATGACCGCGCATCTGTTCCCGTTCTACGAGATCGCCATTACCGGGCCGGAATGCCTGACCGTTCGTAAGGAGATGGGCCATCACTTCATTCCCGGCCGGGTCTTTCTGGGCGGAGCCACCGAGAGCGCCCTACCGCTATTGGAGGGCAAGCTGCTTGATGGAACCACCATTTTCGTATGTGAGAACAAGGTGTGCCAGGTGCCTGTGACGACCGTAGCGGAAGCCATCAAGCAAATGCGATGAGGACACTTTTCCTGTGTTCCCTTTTGGTGATGGCTCACCATGGTCAGGCACAGATGGTGCGACCCGACCCTCTCGCCGAGGACCATGAGCTGCCCGGGTTCGACCCCCAGTTCATCACGCGCAACGGCATCACGAGCATTGTCGGCATTCCCAGTGTGAAGCGGGTCAACAAGCCCATTCTGGAAGAAGCCCATCGCTATCTCTATCGGTTCGATGAGCAAGGACGTACCATTTACACGAACACCTCTTTCGGGAACCCGGGTTCAGGATCTGATACGGCATCCATCGTGACCACCTACGACGAGGAAGGCCGTGTGGTGAACCGGCTGTTCAAGGAGTTGAGCGGCCAGTTCTCCTTGGAACTTCACTATGACTCCCTGGACCGTATCGTCCGATCCACCTACATCAGGTTGCACGATCGCCGCTCCGCCAGGATACCCGAACCGGACAGCGGTATCACGATCATCAGTGATGAGCACATCCGGCACGAACGTTGGAACGATACCACAACGATGCGGCTTTACCTGAATGCCGATGAACGGCCGTACCGCAAGCAAGT
The DNA here is from genome assembly GCA_020437905.1 of Flavobacteriales bacterium. Taxonomy (GTDB): domain Bacteria; phylum Bacteroidota; class Bacteroidia; order Flavobacteriales_F; family PHOS-HE28; genus PHOS-HE28. Next base: position 4,729 of record JAGQVN010000352.1, on the reverse strand, counting down.
GATCACCACGAACAAGGACGGCTACGTGCTGAGCATCGAGGATGGATACGTGATCAGCGGCAGGAGGTCCCGCACATCGTTCACCTATCAGGAAAGGGGCTGGCTCCATGAGCGAACGACCAAGATCGATGGCGATGCGAGCGGCCCGTCCCGCTTGGTGCACAGCTATGATGTGGCGGGGAACTTGCTCGCCTCGGACCTGTATCGAGGGGACGTGCACACCCGACACGATGAATACCTCTATGATGACCGGACCATGTACCTGAAGGCGAGGTTGAGCAAGAACATGGAGACCGGCATGATCAATATCATCAAATACACCGTGGTGCGATGAGGGTCCAGCTGCTGCTCCTTGTCGGCTTCATGTTCGCCGGGCAGGTGTGCGCTCAACAAGCGCTGGTCCGATGGGCATATGGACCGTTCGGCACCCCGGGTGACGCGGCTTTCGTGGTCCAGAAGGATCGGATCCATCAAGCGTCGGGTGCGTTCGGCACCATGGGCCCATGTGTCTGGGTGATGCGCGATGACCAGGTGCATCATTCAGCGGATGCGTTCGGAAGGCCGGGTGCGGCAGCCTACTTCGCCCAGGAAAATGCCCTGGTTCGCTGCAGCGGCTTCAACTGTCAGCGCGGAAGTTGCGCACTGGTGCTCGAAGGGAACAAGGTGTTCCGGGCCGACGGCACCTTTTGCAACAAGGCCGAAGGGGCATTCGTGCTTGAGGAGAACGTGGTATACTTGGGTGAAGGAGCATTCGCCACCAAAGGTGAGGCCATCCTGATCATCGAGGGAGACCTGCCCATGCTGGCCTTACTGACCATCCTGGCCGGCCTGTAAGGGCTGCTTTCCAACATTCGCCGCCTTCCCGTACGCCGGCACCAGGTAGGCCAGATCATCCACCTTCCCGGAAGCCAGCCGATCGCTGGCCAGGGGGACCATGAACCGCGCGGACGGCACGATCCCTGGAGCATGCCAGACCTGTTCGTGGGCTTCCCAAAGAGCCTCCGCTTTGTCCGCCCCATCGCCGAATACACCGATCCGCCCCGAAGAAGCATTTGCCGTGATCCAGGCTTCATCCAGGACCATTGGGCGCGCCATTTCCTGCTCCTCACCAGAACGATCATGGACCGCGGCAAAGACCTCCATCCGTCGTGCATCGATCATGGGCACCAGGCGCTCCACAGCGTCCGGGAACATGGCCGACCCAAGCCCCGCTCGAACCAACGTGGTCGTGCTCGGGATCCCGATGATCGGTATGCCCAAGGCGTAGCATATCCCCTTCGCGGCGGAAAGGCCGATCCGAAGACCAGTGTAGGACCCCGGCCCGATCCCCACGGCCACGGCATCCAGATCGGCCATGTTGACCCCACTCTTCACAAGCACCTCGGCAATGGAAAGATTCAGGCGTTCTGCATGGAGATTCCGTTCACCCTGCACGTCCTGGAACACCGGCGAACCGTCATTGGTGCCAAGGGCCACGGAACAAAGTGGCGTACTGGTCTCCAGGCAAAGGATCCGCGCCATGGCGTTCAGAGCGCCAACGGAAGGCCCTGCATGATGTCCAGCGACTTCTTGGCGATGAGGTAGGCGTAGCGCGCAGCGATCTGTCGCGCTTGGGCCTGCTGGTATAGGGACTTGGCGATCGCTAGGTCCAAGGCTGTGGCCGTACCTTGTTGGAAGCGTTCCTCCACAAAGGTCAGGGAAGCTTGCTGTGCGCTCATGGCCCGATCGGCCGCCATGAACTGACGATACGCCGCACGCTGGTCATTGAGGGACTGCTGAACGGAGAGCTCAAGCTCCAACCGTTGCTGGCCCATTCGCACCCGTGCCTGCTCGTATCGGATCCGCGCCTGTGCTGCCGCGGTGCGATTGCTCATCTGGTTGAAGATAGGCACGCTCAAGGTCCAGGACGTGCTGTAGTTCAGATTACGGTCTAGCTGGTCCCCGAGACCACGGGTCTCCGTGTCATATTGGATGTTGGGCGTGAAGACGCTCTCACCGCTCTCCGTGAAGCCGACCTGGGTGGGCTCCCCGATGATCGGGTCGCCCACGGCCACCACATCACGGCCCGAATAGCCCGTAGCCACGCTGGCGTTGAAGCTGAGCGACGGCAATAGCTGGGTACGGGTGATATCAATGGACCTTTCGGCACTTTCCATCTGGAGCCGCGCATTTTGGTAGGCAGGATGTGTGGCCAGCACGCGCTCCAGCAATGCAGGTAGGTCAGCGTCCGGGTCCGAGACCTGGATCGCGTTCACGGAAGGTGTGGCGATGTCGAAGGCCCTGCTCTCTTCGGCGGTCAACTGGAGCAACTGGGTCATCTGGAGACGGGCCCGGTCGAACAAGTTCTCGTTCGAAACAACATCGAACTCCTCCCTGGCCAATTGGGCCTCCAGGTCGAGCAGGTCCACCCGGGCAAGACGTCCGGCCTCCACCAAGGCCTGGGTGAATGCGATCCGTTCGCGCGTTCCGACGGCCTGCTGCTTCGCCGCTTCGATGTTCTCCCGGGCGCTCAGCATCTCCATGTAACGCGCCACCACCTGCGTCAGCACATCCACACGTGCCGCTCCGATGGCCTCTTCCGCCGCTTGGACATCCAGGGTCGACCTTTTCCTGAGCTGATGTTGGCGCAGCCCGCGGAACAGGTCCCAGTTACTGTTCAGCCAGAAGTTATTGGTGCGTGTGCGATCGGTGGCGAAGGTGTTCGTGTAGCGGTCGATCGCCTGGCCCCAGTTGTAGCCATGGGTGGCCGCCGCATTGAGATCGGGTAGGAAGCCCCAGTTAGCACCACGCAGATCCTCTCCGGCGATCTGACGGTCCAGATGGGCTGAACGCACGGCCAGGTTCGTCTCTACCGCCCGGTCGGCACATTGCTGCAGTGTCCAAGTGGTCTGTGCCAGAACCGACTCCCCGATACAGAGGGTAAAACAGATGACAGGTGACAGGTATTGCATGGCGATCCTTCGGGGAAGGGTCCCCGATTCTCCAAAAATACCCGGCATGGCCTGGCCTGCTCCCGGCTTGGGATGAGTGGCGGTCTTGCCGTTCGAACGGTGAGCTCAATGGCCGACCACCTTGATCTCCACCCGGCGGTTGGCCTCGCTCTGTTCCTTGTTCTTGGGTTCCGGGAACAACATCTCGGCATTGCCGATACCCACGTAGTCGATGCGGTCCGGCTCGATGTCGTTCACCAGGAGGAAATCGTACACGGACTTCGCCCGTGCCTCACTGAGCTCGATGAACTCCTTCTTGTTCTTGAAAGTCGGACCGTTCACATGACCCTGCACTTCGATCTTGACCGACGGGTTCTCCTGCATGAAACGGAGCAACAGCAGCAGGGACGCCTCCGAAGAACGCAGCACCTTGGTATCGTTGCCGACGAACCGGATGTCCTGAAGGACCACATGCTCACCCGGAGCGATCGGCAGGAGCTCCACCTTGACGTTCAACTCCGGTTCCGTGCTTCCCTTCACCTTCGTGCTGAAGAACATATACCCTTTGCGCACGCATCCGATGCTCAGGTTACGATACATGTCCATGTCGTATTCGTAGCGGGAGCTCCCCCGCGCTTCCACGACCTGTCCCCACTCCATTCCCTCGATGGTGAGGTTGGCATCCACGGGTTTGCCGGACTTGGCATCCACGACCTCAATGACCAGGTGCTGCTGTTCCTTTTTCTCCTCCACTGGTGGAGGTGGCGGCGGGTCATAGTGGAAATGAATAGTATATCCCGCTCGCGGACGGTCCTGATAATCCACCACCAGATAGAACAGTTCACCCTCCTCCACCTCGACAGCGCTGCTGAAACTGGATCCGACCCCGCTCCGCACGAATTCGTCCGGGGCATCCTTGCGAAGCCCGCAGATGGAGCCATTCGCCATGTCATTCCTGGATATATTGCTCCGTACGGGCACCACTTGCTTGCTCACGATCTTGTCACAGATCCCAGGAATGGCGCCATTGAACAGCAGGAAGTCGATATCGTCCTCGATGTTATCGGGGATGATATCGAAGCTGAGCGTGGTCTTGACGGGTGCTCTGAACTTATACCAGGTACTGTGATGCTCCCGCTCGAACCATTCCTTGTCATCGGAAGGATTCTCCTTGATCTCCAAGAGGTTTCCAAACCCGCGGACGGCCTCGCTTTGGTGATAGACCGAATCCTTGATGACGATGGCACCCATACAGTCCCCATTCTCCTGGGTCAATTGTATTGGAGCTTGCGCCCACAGCGAAAAGGCAAGCGCAACCGTTACCGAGCAAAGCAGCGAACGGATCATTTCAGCCCGTGCTACGCAAAGTATGGGTCCAAGGTTCAATAGCCCAGGTTGCTCCCGAGCCACTTCTCCATCCGATCCACACTTTCCCCCTTGCGCCGCGCCAGGTCCTCCACCTGGTCCCTGGCCACACGGCCGATGCCGAAATACTTGCTCTTGGGGTGGGCGAAGTACCAGCCGCTCACCGCCGCCGCCGGGCTCATAGCCAGTCCCTCGGTGAGTTCGATGCCGGTGTGTTTGGTGGCGTCGAGCAGGCGGAAGAGCTCCGGTTTCTCGGTGTGGTCCGGGCAGGCGGGATAGCCCGGCGCCGGACGGATGCCCTGGTACTCTTCCTTGATCAGCTGTTCGTTGGTGAGGCGGACGGTCTCGTAACCCCAGAGCTCCTGGCGCACCACCTCGTGCAGCTTCTCGGCGAAGGCCTCGGCCAGGCGGTCGGCCAGGGCCTTGAGCAGGAT
>JAGQVN010000034.1 GCA_020437905.1 Flavobacteriales bacterium | reverse complement strand
CCCGGTGCCTGTGAACATGACCATTTCGAGCGACCAGGTCCTGGTCTCTGCGAAGCTTTTCCTCGATGGCCCTTACGACAATGGATCACAGACCATGACAGACCAGCTGCGCGCTGGTGGCCTCATTTCGCCGAGCGAACCCTACACGGCTTTGGGATACACGTTCGTGGGTGGCGGAGGTGGAACGATCCAACCCGCCGTGTTGAGCACAACAGGCAACAACGCCATTGTGGATTGGGTGGTGGTGGAGCTTCGTGACAAGAACAACAGTGCCCTTGTCCTGGAGGGCCGTGAGGCATTGGTCCAACGCGATGGTGACGTGGTCGCCTTGGACGGTACTTCGCCGGTCTCCTTTGCCCTTCCTGCTGACAATTACTTCGTCGCCGTGAGTCATCGGAACCACCTCGGCTGCATGCGATCCTCGGCGATCGCATTGAGCGCGAGCACCACGGTGGTGGACTTCACTTTGCCGGCTACGTCCACGTTCGGTACGAATGCCCGCCGAACGGTGAACACCCGGTCCACGCTCTGGACCGGGAACGCGCTTTTCGACGGTGTGGTGAAGTATGCCGGCTCCGGCAATGACCGCGATCGCATTCTCTCCTCGGTCGGGGGTGCGGTGCCCACGGCCACGTTGCCGGGTTACCATGCCGAGGACGTAAACCTGGACGGGGTGGTGAAGTATGCCGGTTCGGGCAATGACCGGGACCGCGTGCTGCAAACCATCGGCGGTGCGGTGCCCACAGCGACCCGGGTCCAGCAGCTACCCTAGGCGAAAAGCAGTTCGTACGCGGCTCCTTCCTTCAAGGCATATCGGCTCCACGCCAGTTGGCGAATTTGTCCGGCGTTCAAGACCCGGTCAATGAGCAACAGGGCGATGGGAAAGGTGTCTACCCGATAGGCTGGAAGCCCGGGCAGTACGCTTCGTTGTGGTCTGTCCAGTTGGAGGACCCGGTCCTTTACCTCCAGGAACTCGCCGGCCTCGAAAGTCAACTGGTCACCTTCGCCCAGATCGGGTCCATTGCGGGATCGCTGTACCAGTTCGGCAAGGCTGTCGAAGCTGCCTGCACTTCCGATCAGGCGGTGCGGAGCATGGCGCTCCAGGACCATGTACAGGGGCGCCAGGTGGTCATCGATGTGCGCGGCCAGCCTGAGTTCCTGGTCGATCGTCATCGGATCGGCAGGTCCGAAGCGTTCCAGTAGGCGGGTGGTGCCCAGTTCGAAACTGTGCTTCCACATCACTGCATGACCCGTCGCAAGCACGAACTCCACGCTGCCACCACCAATGTCCATCAGAAGTTCAGGACGATCCCCGATGGACAACACCTGCCGTACACCGTTCAGGATGGTCAATGCCTCCTCGTCACCATCGATGATCCGGATGGAGATCCCCAGCTCGCGTGCTGCACGAGCGACCAGCACATCGCTGTTCCTGCAATTGCGCATGGCGCTCGTCCCGATGCCCCATATCCGGACCGCACCCCGTGCATGGGCTTGTTCCTGGAACCCGCGCAAGGCTGTCATGGCACGATCGATGGCCTCTTCCGTCAGTGATCCCTGCTCCACGCCACCCCGGCCCAAAGCCACGCCTCGGTCCTCCGAATGCAACACCTTCAACTGTTCCTGCGGACCCGCGCTGGCGACCAGCAGGTTGAAGGTGTTCGTGCCCAGGTCGATGACGGCGATAGGCGTACTGTCCATGCAATGGAGTTGCCTTCCCGTTCAGGGTACGCGATCGGCGCTCAGCCTTTGTAGAGAAGCCATTTGCCCAACTCCTTCCACGAGACCTTCTTCCCGTACATCAGAATGCCTGTGCGATAGATCCGACCTGCGAGCCAGGTCGTGAACAGGAAGGTCGCAATGAGCAGGAACATGCTAAGGAACAGTTGCCAGGGTGCGTCCAAGGCGCTGCCCATGGCCACCTTGACCATCATGACCACCGGGCTGGTGAAGGGGATCAGGCTGCACCACATCACCGCCGGACTGCCAGGATTGGTCACGGCCATTTGCGCCACGAAGATGGCGATGATCATGGGCATGGTGATGGGGAACATGAATTGCTGCGTATCCGTCTCATTGTCCACCGCCGACCCCACGGCCGCGAAGAGCGAACTGTACAGCAGGTAACCACCCAGGAAGAAGAACACGAACATGCCCAACGCAAAGCCCAGGTCCAGGTCCACCAGGGCTTTTACGATCTTGATCTCCTCGAGGTCCGGGACGTTCTGGCCCTGAGCGGCCAATTGTTCCTGCACCTCCGCGGTCATTCCCTGTGCGGCCACCTCCTGCGGGTCGAAGTTGTCCTTCACCAGGAAGGCGCTCACACCGGTGATCAGCACGGACGAGAGCACGATCCATAAAAGGAACTGGGTGAGGCCCACGCACGCGATCCCGATGATCTTCCCCATCATGAGCTGGAAGGGTTTCACGGAACTGATGAGCACCTCGACGATGCGGCTCTGCTTCTCCTCCATCACCCCCCGCATGACCTGGACCCCATAGAGGAAGATGAAGATGAAGATCAGGTAGCCGAAGAAGAAGCCGATACCTGCCTTTTCCTGCTCGTAGCTCTCCTTTCCGGTATTGTCGATGTCGAACAACTGCACACGCAGGGCGGTCTTGATCCGGGCATAGATCTCCGGGTCGACCTCGTTCACGCGCAACTTCTCCCGTTCCAGCACACGTTCCAGCTCGGATTGGATCTTGCGTTGTACCGAAATGCTCGGTAGGTCTTTGTAGAACAGCTGGATGGTGTTGGTCTCCAGGATGGCCTCGTTCACATCCACCAGCACCGTGTAGGGCCCCTGCTTGAAGGCCGAATCGCTGATCTCCTCGTATTGGTACATGAAATGCACCGTCTCCGAGCCTTCCAGCTTATCCGTGACCAAATGGGCTTTGTCCACCACCAGGACCAGGTGGTCATTGCTTTCCTGCATGCCCAGGTATACGATCAGGGCCATGGCCCCGGCAATGAGCACGGGTCCCAGGATGGTCATGATCAGGAAGCTGGGTTTGCGCACCCGCGTAATGAACTCCCTCCAGATGATCAAGCCGATCTTGCCCATGGTCACTCGGTAAGCCCCTCTGTAACCGGGGTGGTTTTGTGTTCATCCACGACACGGATGAAGATCTCGTGCATCCTCGGGATCTCCTCATGCACTCCGTGCAGCTCCACACCGTGTACCAATTGCCGCAACAGGTCGTTCAGCGTACTTCCCTTGGCCAGCTTGATGCGGGCCACGCTCTGGTGCGGTCCTTCCTCCACGTCGATCAGCTCACCGGTGAAGCCCATGGCATCGGCAAGCTTCACGCGGTTGCCGGTGAAGTCCACGCGATAGGTGTTCGTGCTGTATCGACGGCGGATCTCATGTACCGGTCCGTCCAGCACTTTGCGGCTCTTATCGATCAGCGCGATGTGATCGCACAGTTCCTCCACGCTTCCCATGTTGTGGGTGCTTAGCATCACGGTGGTTCCCTCGTCGCGCAGGCGCAGGATCTCGGTGCGGATCAATTCGGCATTGATCGGGTCGAAACCGCTGAAGGGCTCGTCCAGGATCAGGAGCTTGGGTCCGTGCAGGACCGTGGTGATGAACTGCACCTTCTGGGCCATGCCCTTGCTGAGTTCCTCCACTTTCTTGTTCCACCAGGAGGTCATGTCCCAGCGCTCGAACCATTCCTTCAGGCGTTTACGGGCCTCCTCCTTGCGCATGCCCTTGAGCTGGGCCAGGTACAGGGCCTGCTCGCCCACCTTCATCTTCTTATAGAGACCGCGTTCTTCGGGCAGGTACCCGTAGTAGAGGTCGTCCTGTTCGCCCATCGCCTTTCCACCAAGGAGCACCCTGCCTTCATCAGGGGCTGTGATGCGGGTGATGATGCGGATCAACGAGGTCTTCCCGGCTCCGTTCGGCCCCAACAGACCGAACACCTTACCCTCCGGAACATCCAGTGTGATGCCGTCCAGTGCCGTGTACGTTCCGTACCGTTTGACGATCCCGTGAAGACTGAGCATGTGCGCTAGGAACAGGGAGCGAATTTATACCCGCCGGTCCGCCCCGATCGTCCGTCCATGTGATCCATGGACCGCTCGTAGCTTACCCCGTTCAGGCGAACCTGGCCCGACGCAGTTCGCGCGCCGTAAGCATCCGTTGCTGGACCGGGTCCCAGACCTTCAAGCGGAGGCACTTCACCACATCCCATGGCCACAGCGATGTGGTCTTGGCGTGCTGCAGCTCGGGGATGGCGGCCATCACCTCAGGCAAACGATAGAACGGGATGCGCGGGTTCAAATGATGGATGTGGTGGTAGCCGATATTGGCCAGGAACCAGCGCATCACCGGGCTCATCTTCATGTAGCTGCTGCTGGCCAGTGCGGCATTGGCATAGGTCCAGCCCTCCTTGTCCGCGAAGGTGACGCCCGGGAAATTGTGTTGCGCATAGAAGAGATAGGACCCCAGGGAGAGCACCAGCAGATAGGGGATCAGGAAGCCGAAGAGGAATCCGCTCCAACCCGCGGTGAGGACAAGGGTCACTCCGAAGGCGATGTGCAGCACCACCGCGACGATGCTATCCCAATGGCGCCCCGTGTTGGTGAAGAGGTTCCGGAGGCACATCCCGTAAAGGAACATGAAAATGTATCCGAAGGCGATGGTGATCGGATGTCGGATGAACAGGTACACTCGTTGCTCACGCTTCGGTGAGGAGAGGAATTTTTCCTTGGTCACCACCGGATAGGAACCCACACTGCTTGTGTACAGCTTGCTGTTGTGCGCGTGGTGGTAGTTGTGGCTGCGTTCCCAGATGCTGATCGGGGCCAGCATGAACAGGCCGAACAGGCTGAAGAAGGCGCGCGAAACGACGGAGTGCCGTAGGATGGCGTGATGGAGGTAATCGTGGTAGATCACGAAAATGCGTCCAAGGGTCAAGGCCACCAGCACACTGCCGAGCAGCCGCAGGTACCAAGGCTCGGACATGAACACGGTGAAGTAGCCAATGGCCAAGACCACCACCGAGGTGAACAGGTGCCACCAGCTCTTCCAACGCACTTCCTGTGCGAACGGCCGGGTGGCGAGGATGAGGTCCTTTCCTTCCAGCATGGACCCGCAAATTTATAGTGTCCCGGCGGTCTTCGGCCGGGACCCGTGTTTCCAACGCCTGTGGGTCCATAGCCAGATCTCCGGCCTGCTTCGGATATCCGCTTCCAACCGCCGGGTGTGCGCCTCGCTGATCTCCCCGTCCACCGTGCGTTCCGGATCGGGGACCAACTCCTCGAAGCGCATCACGTAACGACCGCGTGTCGGCCGATCGATGCCCAGATAAACGACCGGGTACCCCAGCTTCCTGGCGATCTTCTCGGTTCCATGGAAGACCGGCGTATCCTGGTCCAAGAAGGTGGTCCAATATGCCCGTTCCGGCGGTGGTGTCTGGTCGGCGATGAAGGCTGTGGCCGTGAGCAGGTGTCGGTCACGCAGCATGGCTTTGGAGGTCTCGGACATGGTATACAACCGATTGCCCAGGCGTGTGCGCATGCGTACGATCAGGTCGTTGAAGTGCTTGTTCTGCAACGGATGATAGATCACATACAGCTGATGCAGCCCCATCCCAGCAAATCGGGCGCCGCCCAGTTCCCAGTTCCCCCAATGCCCCATTACCAGGATCACGCTGCGTCCTTGCTCATGGTAACGTTCGATCACTTCCCGACCTTCCACCTTTACCATGTCCTCCACTTCTTGGGCGGTGATGGTCAGCGTTTTCAAGGTCTCCATGATCAGGTCGCAGAACCAGCGGTAGAAGCGCTCCTCAATGGCCTTCCGCTCGGCAGGTCCACGTTCCGGGAAACTGCGTGCCAGATTGCCTCGAACGACCGAACGGCGATACCCGAGCACGCGGAACACCAGGAAATGGAGCACATCGCTCAGGCGGTACAATACGGATAAGGGCAGCCATGCCAAGGCATGGATGAAGGGAAGCGTGATGTAGTAGATCAGCGCCGACATGGTGCGCAGCGAAGATCGGGCATTGTCCCATGTGCTCGCCTGCCACCGATGCTGTGGTCCAACGAGAAAGGGCCGCCCCGTTGATCGGAGCGGCCCTTTTCTTGGATCTCTAAGTACCGTCAGCGTGTCACGATCAGGCGCCTGGTGAATACTTCGGCGTTCGCGGTCGCCTGCACCGTGTACATCCCTGTCGGAAGTCCTTCGAGGTTCAACAGGGCGTTCACGCTGTTGCCCTGTGTAGGGATGCGCAGCGCCTGCACCTGCTTGCCGAAGGCATCGTAAACATCCACCTCGATCATGTCGAGCGCCTCAGGCAGCGCGTCGATCGTCAAGCGGACCTGCTCGCCGTTGGAAGGGTTCGGGAAGAGGTCAAAGGCCACTGGAGAGACCTCGCTATCCCGGCCACTGAAGGCGGCCGGTGGATTGGCGATGGTCACCTGACAGACCGGTCCCCAAGGACAGTAGTTCGCACCGTTGTCATAGCTGGCCCGCACATCCACATCATAGGTCAAGCCATCCTGCAGGGGCAGGGTGAACCAGTTGAGCACGCGCGAGGTGGTCGGTG
>JAGQVN010000351.1 GCA_020437905.1 Flavobacteriales bacterium | reverse complement strand
CCGAAGAACGCTGACCTTGCGGGGATCGGCCTGAGGGAGTTGGATGACGTTTATTGGAACCTGGAGCATGCCGAGCTGATCGAGCATGCGATCATGAACGGCCAGGGGGTTTTCGCCGACAGCGGCGCCCTGGCCATCGACACCGGTGAGTTCACCGGACGGAGCCCCAAGGACAAGTTCTGTGTGAAAGATGCGCTCACCACGGACACCGTATGGTGGGGCGAGGTGAACATCGCCTTCGACGAGGACCGCTTCGAGGCGCTGTACCAGAAGATGTGTGCCTACCTGATGAACCGTGATGTGTATGTGAAGGATGCCATGGCCTGCGCGGATCCCACCTACCGCCTGAACCTGCGTGTGGTGGCTGAGTATCCCTGGAGCGCCTTGTTCGCCGGCAACATGTTCCTGCGCCCTTCGCGCGAAGAACTGGAGAGCTTCGAGCCCGAGTGGCATGTGATCAACGCGCCGGGCTTCAAGGCCGATCCCGAGAAGGACGGTACACGCCAGGCCAACTTCGCCATCATCAACTTCACCCGGAAGATGATCATCATCGGTGGTACAGGTTACACCGGTGAGATCAAGAAAGGCATCTTCACCGTGCTGAACTACGTGCTCCCGCAAGAGAAGAACGTGCTGAGCATGCACTGCAGCGCCAACATCGGTGAAGGGGGTGACACGGCTGTCTTTTTTGGTCTGAGCGGCACGGGCAAGACCACCCTGAGCGCCGATCCGAAGCGTCAGCTTATCGGTGACGATGAGCACGGATGGAGCGACAAAGGCATCTTCAACTTCGAAGGCGGCTGCTATGCCAAATGCATCGACCTCACCAAGGAGAAGGAGCCGCAGATCTGGGATGCCATCAAGTTCGGGGCCCTCTTGGAGAACATCGTGTTCCATGAGGGTTCCACCGCGGTCGATTTCTCCGATGGGACCAAGACCGAGAACACGCGGGTCAGCTACCCGATCCACCATATCGCCAATGCGGCGGAACCGAGCGTCGGAGGTCATCCGAAGAACATTTTCTTCCTGACCTGCGATGCTTACGGGGTGCTTCCTCCGATCAGCAGACTGGACCCCGGGCAGGCCATGTATCATTTCATCAGCGGCTATACCGCCAAGGTGGCGGGTACGGAAGCCGGGGTCACCGAACCCAAGACGGTCTTCAGCGCCTGCTTCGGTGCCCCCTTCCTGCCACTGCATCCGGGCAAGTATGCAGAAATGCTCGGCGAACGCATGAAGGAACACGACGTACGGGTGTGGCTGGTGAACACAGGCTGGAGCGGTGGTGCATACGGGGAGGGGGAGCGCATGAAACTGCGCTTCACCCGGGCCATGATCACGGCCGCTTTGAACGGCGAACTGGACCTGGTGGACTACCGGCCCGATCCTGTGTTCGGCGTGGAGGTGCCCATCTCCTGCCCGGAGGTCCCTGCAGAGATCCTCGACCCGCGCAATACGTGGAAGGACAAGGAGGCCTACGATAAGATGGCCGAGAAATTGGCCGGTCAGTTCAACGCCAATTTCGAGAAGTTCAAGACCGGGGTCACCGAAGAGGTCCTCGCAGCTGCCCCGAAGGCGGGTGTGAAGGCCTGACCCGCGTCCCCGATCATCAGGAAGCCCTGTCCATCCGGATGGGGCTTCTTCTTTTCCCCGACCGCTGCGGACATGGCCCTAATTTTGCGACCACGACAACGGGAATGATGCGGATGGAAAGGTGTGTGTGGTCGTTGATCGCTGCTGGTGCGTTGGCAACCCCGCTCCTGGCCCAGCCCAACGGTAGTGCCGCCCTCTATCCGGAGCTGCTCCGTGACGATCTGGAGATCTGGCGCACCGCGCTGCATGAGGCCCATCCCGACCCCTATCGCTATGTGACACGCAAGGACCTGGACCGGACCATCGATGCTGTGCGTGATGACATCAAGGTACCCATGACCGCCTCCGCCTTCGTTCAGGCCCTGAGGCCCGTACTTGATGCCATTGGTGATGCCCACACCCGCGTGGCACCTCCTTCGTACGAGCAGGAATACCTGCAGGACCAGGCACCGCTCATCCCCCTGGCTGTGCGGGTGATCGACGGGGGCTTGTATGTCGAGGAGGAGCTCAAGGGCTTCCGATCCATTCCGCCTGGAAGCCTGATCCTTTCCATCAATGGCATCCCTGCCGGACGCATCATCGAACAGCTCTGTGCCACCATACCGACCGACGCACAGAACCACACCTATCGCTATCGCGTCCTGGAATCCCAGTTCCCCGAACTGTACCATCGGGTCTTCGAGGACAAGGGTCCTTTTGAAGTGCACTATCGGTCGGTGGATGGCAAGGAAGGCAGGCAGCAGATCTTTGCGCTGACCGGGGAGGAGATCCGCAACACGTTCCGCGGCGCGGACGAGGTGCTGAGCCCTTGGCATGCCGCATACTTGCCCGACCATCACTCCACCTGGTGGACCATCAGGACCTTCGATGCGGAAGAACTGCAGGAGGAAGGCATCCGCTACGAGCGCTTCATCGACGGACTTCGCAAGGACCTGCGGAAGAACGAGGTACGTACCCTGGTGATCGATGTGCGTGGTGCGGGTGGAATGGAACTGGCCATGGCCGAGGCCGTGATGAGCGTGATCGCACAGCAACCCTATCGGGTGGTGCAGGATATGATGATCCGCAGTGTGGTACCTCCGACGCACTACGACCTGATGACGCCGCTGCCGGAATTCTATGGGACCGTGGACGCGAACTACCTGCTCGGGGCGCACGGAACGTACAACCTGCGTCCGGATGACCCGTTGACGGACCTTGTGGAACCCAGCGCGAAGGGCTTCAACGGCAAGGTGTATGTGGTCTGCGACGGGCTTACCCGTGAAGCAGGGGCATCGTTCGTGATGATGGCCAAGCGCAGTGGGCGGGCTCGGATCGTCGGGGAGGAAGTGGCCGGGAATACCGTGAGCAATTGTGGAGGGAGGGAACTGGTCCTCACCGCACCGAACTCGAAAGTGCGTTTTCACATCCCATTGATCCGCTACATCCATGAAGGTGCATCCACCGGACCATTGGATCATGGCGAAATGCCGCATCATCCCGTGTCGCGCACGCCCAGAAGCCTGGCGGGAGGGCGCGATCATGTGAAGGACGTCCTGCTCGAAATGATCTTCGAACTGCAGTGATGCGGTCGTGGCTCGCCTTTTTCGTCCTGTTGTTCGCCTGCGCTCAGGCCCCGCAGCCGACCACCGGTCCCGATGTCGGATGGCAACAGGTCGATCTCGCCCATGCCGAGCACTTCGAACTATGGGAACGCGATGGCGACCGAAAGCTCATCGTCTTCGGGGCCGGTGGACATGCCGATACCCTCGCCCAATTCGTGATGCTGCGGGACAGCGCTTCACGGACGATCGGGAACGAGGTCGTTCTCGCAGCGCCCCTGCAACGCTTGGTATTGCGCTCGTCCACGCACCTGGGCTACCTGAATGCCTTGGAGGTGATGCACTACGTTCAGGCCTGTTCCAGGCTGGATGCCATCCGGGACACCGCGATGCTGGAGGCAGCGAAACGCGCCGGCGTCGTCCCGCTGTTCGACGGCCCTTCCGCACAACAGGAACAGCTCCTCCAACTCGCCCCGGATGCCGTGCTGGACGTACCCTTCGGTTCGTTGTCCGCCGACCGGGGAACGTGGATCAACAT
>JAGQVN010000350.1 GCA_020437905.1 Flavobacteriales bacterium | reverse complement strand
GTACCGGGCATCCACTTGATCGAGGGGTATGTACGGTGCGTTCTGATCGTTCCAGTTGTGCCAGTAGCCCACAAGCACCGGAGCGGGGTCCTGGGAATGGGCAGCGATGGACGACAGTAGGGCAAGACAAAGAGTTGCAGATCGACGCATCCTGACCCGATTGATGCTGGCAAGTTAGACGGCAGATCAGTTCGACCTGCGTTCTACCTTCAACCCGTGCCATCGTTCACCCTTCGACCCTGGACCCTGGACGACCTGCCCAGCCTGGTGAAGTACGCCAATGACCCGACCGTCGCGGACCACCTCACCGACGCCTTTCCTCATCCCTACACCGAAGCTGACGGTAAGCGCTTTCTGGAACTGTTCATGGGCAAGGACCCGCAGTTGGTGCTGGCCATTGATGTGAATGGTGAAGCGTCGGGAGCAGTGGGCATCCATCCGCAAAGTGATGTCTATCGCCGCAACGCGGAACTCGGTTATTGGATCGCAGCGCATCTGCGTGGCAAGGGGATCATGACCGAAGCGGTGAAGCAGGCCACAGAGCGCGGTTTCCGGGTCCTTCCGGACATCGACCGGATCTTCGCGCGCCCATTCGGCAGCAACCTCGCTTCACGGCGCGTGTTGGAAAAGGCAGGATTCACCTTGGAAGCGGAGTTGAAAGGCACCTTCTTCAAGAACGGACGTGTGGAGGATGAGCTTATCTATGCGGTGCGTCGATCCTGATCACGTTCAAGGAGGGATCGTCCATCATACACTAGCAACTCCACTGCGCATGATAATTTTGGTCGATGCGGCATACTCAGCGTATCGAACATGGTTGCTGATCGAGCCGAAAGGCAAGGCTCCCGGAAGAAACTGGGGCAACTCCCCGCGACAGCCATCTGCGGTAACGACATCACCAGCAGCTGCCTGTACGTAAGTGCATTGACCATCGGATTTGCCGGGCCATGGGCCTTCGTCGCACTGGCCCTGGTCGCTGGCGTGCTCTTCCTGTTCCGTAGGATCTACGGAGAGGTTGTTGGTGCGCTTCCGTTGAATGGCGGAGCCTATAACGTGCTGCTGAATACCACGAACAAGACCAATGCCAGCACAGCGGCCTGCCTCACCATATTAAGTTACATGGCCACGGCGGTGATCAGTGCGAGCGAAGCCATGCACTACCTGCACAGTCTGGTCCACAGCCTGCCGGTGATCTTGGCCACGGTCGGGGTGCTCACCCTGTTCCTGCTCCTTACCATCGCCGGCATTGGCGAATCCTCCATCGTGGCCATCGGCATCTTTCTGATCCATCTGTCCAGCATGGCCATCCTGTTGATGGGTGGCACCTGGTACGTGCTATCGAACGGCTTCGATACTGCTTCTCTGAACTTCAATGCACCCCTACCGACAGGGGGCATGGCAAGTGCATTGTTCTTTGGTTTCAGTACAGCGATGTTGGGTGTCAGCGGCTTTGAGAGCTCTGCGAATTTTGTCGAAGAGCAGGCCACCGGTGTCTTTCCCAAGACCCTTCGCAACATGTGGCTCGCGGTCTCCATCATCAATCCACTGATGGCGCTCCTGGCCATCATGGTGCTGCCAATTGCAGTGGTCGGCACGCATCAGGAAGCCTTGCTCTCCTTCCTGGGACTTGAGATCGGCGGTGACTGGCTGGCCACCTTGATCTCCGTAGATGCGGTCCTGGTCCTTTGCGGCGCGGTGCTCACCAGCTTCGTAGGGGTAAGCGGACTGATCAAGCGGATGACCCTGGACCGGGTCCTTCCACAATTCCTGCTGAAGGAGAACCGTCGGGGCAGCTCGCCTCGCATCCTGCTGGCCTTCTTTCTGCTCTGTATCTCCGTGCTCTTCATTACTGATGGAGAACTGAGCGCGCTCGCCGGTGTGTACACGATCTCCTTCCTGATCGTCATGGCCTTCTTCGCGTTCGGGAACTTCCTGTTGAAGATCAAGCGGGCTCGGCTTCCCCGGCCGGAGAAAGCCCCCGCGTTCGTGGTGTTCCTGGCACTTCTGGCCGTATTGACGGCCCTTTATGGGAACATTGAGCTCCACCCGGACCACTTGGTCGTATTCATCCAATACTTCGTGCCGACCATGCTTGTGATCTACGTGTTCCTGAAGCGCAATGTCATCTTGGAGTATCTCGTGGTCGTGCTGTCCAGTTTCCTGGACTCCCTGCAGTCCCTTGCGCGCTCGGGCCGGAATCGCCTGTCGCGAACGATCCGTCAATTGAAGGCCCAGGAGTTCGTGTTCTTCACCAAGGGTGATGACATATCGGTCTTGAACCAGGTCATGATCTATGTCACGGAGAACGAGATCACCAGGGACCTCAAGGTGGTGACCGTACTGAAGAAGGGCGCTACCGTACCCCCTGACTTCCTGCGAGACCTCGAGGTCTTGGATAGGGCTTATCCCGAACTGCGCATCCATTTCATCCAGCTGCACGGGACCTTCGGACCGGAACTGGTGGCACAGTTGAGCCGGGAATGGAAGATCCCGACCAACTTCATGTTCATCGGATCACCGGGCGACCACTTCCCGTACAAGGTGGCCGAGCTTGGCGGGGTCCGCTTGATCATTTGACGCTTTCACATGCCTTCGCTCCGCTGGAGCATGGTGAGCATATTCGCGGTACCCGCTGTGCTCAGCGGTCGGCCCCAATTAGTGCTTCACGAACGGAAGTCGACCTCCGAGCTCAGAAAGTTCGACCACGTAGCTACCGGCGGTGAGACCAGCCACATCCAATCCGCCTGAGTATACACCCCGCCATATTTCGCGCCCGAGACCATCGCGGATGATCACGGACATACCAATACGCACATCCGGCCCTGAAAGGAACAGCTGATCCTCAGTGGGCACGGGGAAGGCCGTGAGCGCGGTCGATCCGGCTTCTTCCACTATACCATTATCCACACAGATCGGCGTCCATGCCGGCTCATGTACCCTGCCGGAATGTGTCAGGTCAAAGAGGTCCGGTGCATAGGAGGCGTTCGTGAAAACGGGTTCCACCACGGTGGGTACGAATGCACTGCTGGAGTACATTGGCAGGTCCGTGAAGTCGCAGCCCATCAATTGGTCGTTCAGGTACAACTGCCGGTCCCGCGTCTGCACCCAATAGCCATCCGGATAGGCGGCGCGGGGTCGCGACAGGCCATAGCCGGCCGGGTTGCCGCCGGCCTCGTAGCGCTGCACCCATTGCTGCGTGCCATCGGATTGGAGCAGGACCAGGATCCCGCTGTAGTCGGCGCCGGTGCCTGTGATCAGCAGGCTGCCATCTGCAAGCTCCAGCGCCCCACCGAAGATCAGGGTAGCGGCATCGCTCATGTAGCGACGGGCCCAAAGCACATCGCCCTGTGCGTCCACTTTCATCGCAAAGGCATCCAAGGACCCCGTCGAGGTGTACCCACCCACCACGAGGAAATTCCCATCGTTCAGGGCGATCACGCGCAGCCCATCCTCCAATTGCGGGCTTACAGAGCCCAGGTCGTAGAACTTCATCCAATCCGCACCACCCGGCCCGACCTTCATCAACAGCACATTCTTGGTGGTCGATGAATCGTTCATGTAACCGGCGCCGGAAAGCAGATGGATCCCTGC
>JAGQVN010000349.1 GCA_020437905.1 Flavobacteriales bacterium | reverse complement strand
GTAGTTCGTGAGCGTCCGCTTCACGGAATTCCACATTGGTGATGCCCTCGGCAGCCGCCTTTTCCCGGGCCACATCCAGCATCTTATCGGCGATGTCGGTGATGATCACTTTGCCATCATGCAGGTGCTTCGCGATGCTCAGGCCCGGTTCGCCCGTTCCAGCAGCAATGTCCAGCACGAGGGACGAGCCAGTGGCTCCCAAATGGTCCATGATGGCGTCGCCGGTCGGTTTGATCATGGCCATGGTCAGGGCATCCCACTTTTTCCATCCTCCGCTGAACAGGTTCCAGGAATCCCGCTGTGCGACGCTGATCTCGGGGATCTGTGTTTCCATTGTTAGGGTGGTTCAAATGGAAAGGTACTGGATATCGTCGACCTTCTTGACCTTACAGAAAGCAATGCCGGTCCCTGGTTCCGGATACAGGAACGAGCAGCTCACGGAATAGTGATCCGTGTTGACCGCGAATGAGCGATAAAGAGCCTCAGGGACGTGCAGATGGCACGGACGAGGTACGGAACCACAAAGCCCCGGGAATTTCCCGGGGCTTTGCCTTCCTGTTCGTTCGCAACGATCAGTGCTGCACCAACAATTGCATCACTTGGTGTTCACCGTCCTGCGTGGCCATCAGGTAGTAGGCACCGGGTGCCACATCGCTCAGGTCCAAAGGCACCTGACCGGCGTTCACGAGTTGACGCGGTGCCACCACCACGCGCCCTGTGCCGTCCAGCACCTGGATGGTCAGGGAGGAGGAGAGGCCGTCCATCGGGGTCAGCAGGAAGAGGCCCTGGCTGGGGTTCGGTTGAACAGTGAGCCAGTTGGTTGGTGTTTCCACTTCGGCCACGTCGGTGGGACCCACCACGTTCACCGTGGTGCAACCTTGGATCGGGCAGCCATTGGCGGTCACGTTCACGCAGACCTCCACCGGGCCTGGTGTGGTGCTCGCCGTGGCCACCAGCACGAAGTCGGTGGTGTTGCCGCTGCTCCATCCGGTGGGCAGGTCCCAGCTGTAGCTGGTTGCTCCCGGTACCGGCGTGATGTACAGGGTGATGGACTGGCCTTCGTCCACGCTGGCGGGACCGTTGATGGTGCCCACACCAAGCGGGGTCCCGACGCAATTGCAGTTGCCATCGAACACATCGGCCGTGGTGCACGGATCATTGTCGTTGCACGCAGCGCCGGGAAGGGCGGCTCCTCCGATCGTGCCATTGCAGTCGATCAGTTGGCCCACACAGGCGCAGTTGCTGTCCCAGGTGTCGTTGCCCGTGTCGGGGTCGAAGTCATCGCAGGGCGTGCCGGGTTGGGCGGGTCCGCCGGGTGTGCCTTCGCAGTCCGCGGCGAGAACACCGGCGCACGTGCAGTTCGCGTTCCAGGTGTCGTTGCTGGTGTCGGGGTCACCATCGTCACACGTCGTTCCGGGCAGTGCCGGTCCACCCGGTGTTCCGTCACAATCCAGCAAGAGACCCACGCAATTGCAGTTCACATCCCAGGTGTCATTACCCGTACCAGGGTCGCCATCGTTGCAGGCTGCCCCGACCATATTGATCCCGCCGGGTACACCTGTACAGTCCACGATGAGGCCCATGCATAGACAATCCACGGTGTACACATCGTTCACGGTGTTCGGGTTCCCGTCGTCACAGGCCGAGCCGGGTTGTGCCGTTCCTCCGGGGACGCCAAGACAGTCGTTCACGAGCGTGCCCTGGCATATACAGTTGGCGGTATACACGTCGTTCTGGGTCTGCGAGTTCAGGTCATTGCAGGGAGTACCCGGGAACGCAGTGCCACCGGGTGTGCCATTGCAATCGACAGGCAGACCTGCGCAAATACAGTTGGGTCCGTAAACGTCATCGCCGGTATCCGGGTCCCCGTCATCGCAGGCCGTACCTGGTTGGGCGTTGCCACCTGGTACGCCCAGGCAGTCGTCAGGCAGCGTGCCTACGCAGGCACAGTTGGCCGTCCAGGTATCGTTGGTACTGAGCGGATTGAAGTCGTTGCAGGGTGTACCGGGCAGCGCGCTGCCACCCGGAGTGCCGACACAGTCGTTCAGCAAGCCGGCACAATTGCAATTGCCATCCCACGTATCAAGTGAGGTGTCCGGGTCACCATCGTCGCAGAAGGCCCCTGGCAGCGCTGCACCACCGGGAAGGCCTTCGCAGTCGATCAATTGACCGGCGCAGTTGCAGTTGGCGTCGTAGACATCGCCAGCGGTGTTGGGGTCGCCATCGCTGCAGGTGGTGCCAGGCAGGGCGGCGCCATTGGGTGTACCGGTGCAGTCCAGCGGCTGACCCGCACAGATGCAATTGGCGCTCCAGGCATCGTTCCCGGTCCCAGGGTCGCCATCATCGCAGCTGGTGCCGGGCAAGGCGGCGCCATTGTTCACGCCTTGGCAGTCCTGTGGGGTGTTGCTGTCGATCACCACCGTGTAGTCCTCTGTTTCTCCGAAGAGGTAGGGCGCACAAGGGTCCAGCGGGCTGGTGGACCTGCTCGTCCGAACGCGCATCACGGTGGCGCCCAACGTGGCCGACCCCGGTACGGTGAAGGGAATGTTCAGGGACTGTTGGACACCACTGCTCACCGATCCACCCAGCTTCTCGGAGCTTTCGAACGTGCCGCTCTGGTCGTAGTCGATCCAGGCGGCGTACCGTCCTGGCGCTCGCTGACCGCTGGTGATGGTCAACATGCGCTGGGCGTTCCTGGAAAGCGGCGTGCTGTATTGCTGGGCGTAGTTCACATACCCGGGTGCCGGTGTGCCACCGCTTTCGGTATTATCGATGGCATCAAGCTGGACCCCATCGATGAAGTCGCCTTGCACGCTTCCGGAGTCACTAACAGCTTGGCAGTATCCACCGAAATTGCCAAGACCGAAATAGGCGGCAAGGGTGATGGTGGAACCGATGTTGGTCTCTTCCTCGCAGATCGGGACCATGTCGATCCGCAGGCCGGGCACGCTGTCCGTGGCGATCGGTTGGTACACATAGATGTCTCCGCTCTTGGTCTCGCCCGGGGCGAAAGTGAGCTCCACGGAAGTGCTGGTATTGATCCCATAACTGCTGCCTGTAAGAAGGGCGAACGGATTGTTGGAATCGGGGTCCACCGACACCTCGTACTTGCGCGGGTGATCGCTGTGGTTGGTCATGGTGATCGGAAAGGTCGCGAAGGGACCCATCACCTGGTTCTGGAGCTGATAGGAGGAACCACCCACGAGGATCTCGGGTTGGTCCATCATGTAGCCACCTTCGTACGGGCAGCTTGTCCGGGAGTTGGCCGAGTCGAGCACGTAGACGTTGCCTCCGAATATCTTGTCCTGGCGCACCGCGACCTGGAGCACATCGGCCACCGTTCCCGGATAGTTCAGGGCATCCTCCACATGCCACTCGTGGGTGTTCGTGCTTTCGTTCGTCGTGGTGTTGTCGCTTCCATAATCCTGCCGGAAGTGCATCTCGCCACCCGCGGTCACACCGCTGCCCGCGAACATGGCGCTTGCTTCGGTGGTGATCCCTTCGTCCATGTACACGGTGGTGCTGATCGTGGCCACGGCGTTCGTCGTGGTCGTCATGGAGTTCGAGTTGATCGCACCACTGTTGATCGTGAAGGTCGTCTGACCGCTGATCGGAGCGTTCGCCTTGATGGAATCGTTCAAGGCCAGCAGATCCTGCCAGATGTTCAGCTGGCGGGCCTTGAGCACGCGCGTCATGGAATCGAGGAGCATATTCGCTACTTGTGCCTGTAATACCGGTATCTGTTCCCGGATGAAGCTTTCCGTATGCGTAGCTGTTTCTGTGACCTCGATCGGCCGGGTCACGAAGATCACGGTATCCAGCGGTGCTCCACAGCCGGTGCGAAGCGACGCGCGGGCCATGCCATATTCGTAGCGGGTGGCGCTCAACACAAAGACGTCGTCCGGTACACCGGAGGTCGGGGTCGTGTATGAGCTGCTCGTGGTCACGCAGGTCTGGAATTCCCCGCTGGAGGTTTCGGTGCTGCCCATTTCCGCGGTGATGCCACCCTCGCCATAAGCTTCGAAGTTGACGGTGACGAATGAGCCAACAGAACCGCTGACACCCACGCGAACCTTGGTGTAGTCCGATTCACTCTCGCTCAAGGCCATCGAATTCGCCATGCCCACACAGGTGGTGCTGTCCGTTGATCGCACCGCGTAGCTGAGGTCGCCCGGTGGATCGCGCAGGACCATCAGGGGCATCAAGGGTGTTTCGAAGGTGCCGAAATTGCCCGAGTCAGTGCCCGGTATGATGGATTCCCCGACGATCACCGCCTGAAAACGGAACTCACCCTGGCAACGGGCCTTCTGGGTGCATGCGCCGTCCAGGCAGAGGTAGGGTCGAAGCGCGAATTCGTGGGTCACCGTGCTGTCCAGTTCCCAGATATCACCGGCCGTGTGGGTCACCTTCAGTTGATCGATGAAGCCGAATTGGGGAAGCCCACCGTAAAAGCCCACGACCCCTACAACGGAACTGGGAAGGCGCTGTACCGAACCGTGGACCACACCGTCCACGTACAGCTCCCAACCCATCGCGTAGACCGGGTTGTTGTTCACACCCGGCAGGTTCCAGAGATAGCCGTTCACCGACACATAGAACGTCTTCGATCCCGCACCGCCGAGAACGGTCGGGTAGTTGGCCAGGTCGGACCCTGAGGGTGCCAACGTGGTATTGCTGTGGGCCACCACCGAGTAGTCGAACGTCCCCGCGCAGGGTTGATCGTAATAGGGGTTGTTGACATAGAGCGCGGTGTCCCGAAGCTCCATGGAAAGTGGGATCAGGTTGATGATGCCCGGGCTGTCCGGGCTTTCATCACCTGTCTGGGAGTACTGGGCGCTTGCGCTCAGGTAAATTGCGCAAGTGCTCAGGCAGATAACCTTGGTGAGCAGTTCCATAGGAACTAAGTGGTTTCGTTGAGTAGGGGAACTACTGAGCAAAGTAGATGATCCAATTCAGACGTGGAAATACCCACTTCGGGTGATTTTTTGTATCCATGTTTCCCGTATGCCGTATCGCACGGGTCCGATGGTGGTATCACGCTTCCAGGAATGACAGTGGAACGGTCATTGATACTTGTTCCTCCTAACAGATGCACCATGTACCTGATCACCGTCATTGACGCCGCAGTGCGTTGAGCGGATCTTTACAGGGCATGATCGCGTCCTACACGGATGATCGTCCTTCCATGGATCCTCGCAGGCTTGTTGCTGTTCCTGCTGGTGCTGCTGGCCACACCCTTCGTGGTGGAACTGGACACACGCACCGCACTGGTGGAGCTGCGCTGGGGCTGGGTCGGCGGTTTTCGTGTGCTGGTGGACGATGGACCCCTGCGCTACAAGGCCAGGGTGCTCTTCGTGCGTTGGACGCGACCGTTCCCGTTGGGAAGAACGAGCAAGCAGGACAAGCCGACCAGCAGAAGCACGAAGCGTCCGCGCAGGGAACGGAAGCGCATGTCATCGGCAAGACGTCGGTGGTTGTTCCGGGCTGCGTGGAAGGTGTTGCGGGCCACGCGGGTGCGCCGCTTCCACCTGATCCTGGACACGGACGACGTGGTGATGAACGCCTGGTTGTTCCCGCTCTTCCGCATCCTGCGTCAGCGCGGGCTGGACGTGGACGTGCGCTTCTCCGGCGGCACCGAACTGGCCTTCATCATCGCGCATTCACCGGCCCGCGTCGCTTGGGCGATGCTGCGCGCATGAAGCAGCCAACAACGGACCCTAACCCCCAAACACTTCAGATACCATGAGCAAGGACATGAATGAACTGGTGAACAAGTTCACCGACTTCCTGAAGCAGGAAGCCAAGACCGAGACCGTGATCGGCAAGGAATTCAAACTGGGCGAATTCACCTGTGTACCCGTGATGCGCCTGGGCATGGGCCTGGGCTACGGCGGTGGCGAAGGCCATGCCGACAAGCAGGGCGGTGAAGGCAGCGGTGGTGCGGCCGGCTTCGGCATGGACCCCATCGGCTTCCTGGTGACCCGCGGCGACGAGATCACCTTTGTGCCATCGCAGCGCAGCGCCACCGGATTGAGCAAGGCCTTCGAGCGCCTGCCCGACGTGCTGGAGAAGTACGCCGACAAGGAGAAGGAAAAGGCGGCGAAGAACTGAGCGCTTTCCTATCGCATACCGGCCGGAAGTGATCCGGGGTCGAGCGTGCGCGTAACTTGTCGGGATGCAACGCACCCGCTGGACCGAGCGCCGCTTTCACCTGGACCTTCCGCCCGGTTGGATGCCGAACGTGCTGGAGCGATTGCGTGGCACGCATCCGAGACTGCTGGTCCTTGCGACCGGTCTCAACGAAGAACGCGCAACCGAGCAGGCCAACGGCGCCTGGAGCATCAAGCAACACATCGGGCACCTGAGCGATCTCGAGGCCCTTCACACCGGTCGCATCGATGACTTCCTCGCCGGTGCAGAGGTGCTGCGTGCAGCGGACATGCAGAACCGCGCCACCGAGCAGGCGGACCACAGCGCGCGTTCACTGGCCGAGCTCATCGATCGGTTCGCAGCACAGCGCGAGGACTTCATCCAACGACTGGGATCCCTGGACGATGCCACCTGTTCCAGGGCCATCCTGCACCCCCGCCTGCAGGTACCCATGCGACCGGTGGACATGGCCTACTTCACTGCGGAACACGACGACCATCACCTGGCCAGTATGCGGACATTGGTCGGAACGACCAAGTAGCCGATCGAGCGAACAGCAGGGCCGATCCGTGAGTGCTCCGGGTCTATCGTGTTGCGTTACAGGTCCACGCGCGCCACGTGGATCATTTTGCCTTTGGGTCCCTTTTCACGACCGGTGAAGTAGATCGCATCCTGGGTGAACATGGCCGGGAAGCTGCCCATCGGATACCAGTCCTTGCCGTCCAGTTGCAGGGCGTTGCTCATGGTCGCAGCGGCGGAGTTGATCCGCACCACCTGGCTCTGCAGGAAGACCTCGTTCAGCTTGGTCACCGTGGTGGTGGTGATGGTGGTGACCACTCCGGCGCCGTACGACTTGAATGAGTTGGTCTCGAACTGGGCCTCCGTCGCGAACTCCACCGGGCGTTGGTTCGCCACCAGGATCAGGTCGTCCCCTTTGATCATGGTCTGGTAGGTCCACATGCCGGTCTCGCCTTCCTTGCCCATCATGGGGATCAGGTGCAATGCCCGGAAGGTCCCTGTCGCGGAAAGCTGTAGTGCGTATGCCTGGGTCGGTGAATTGCCTATGAGCAACACATCGCCGTTCGGCATGGTGATCACTTCCTTGAAGTCGCTCCGTGGGATGAACCAGTCGAGCTTGGCCTTTTGTCCGGCCGGTACCACAAGCCCTTCTTCCAAGGCATCCTCACCGATGTATGTGTTGAACAGCACCTTGCCGTCCTGGATGTGGGTCACCTGCATGCCGGTCATTTTGGTGTAGTCCAGGCCGCGGTACCACCCGTCGAAACCGTCCTTGCCCTTACCGACGATAAAGGAGGAGGCACCATCGTTCAGGATGGCGAAGTCGCCCCACATCAATTTGCTGATGAAGGACACGGAGTCCACCAGCTTGCGGTCATCGCTGAACCGCATGTAGGTGAAGTGGTCCTTCTTGTCCTTCCAATAAAGGTGCTTGAGCGAGGCCAGTGTGGTGGGTCCATTGAGCGGTGCGAACAGGGAGCACAGATCCCCTCCTTGTCCCAGCCCGGAGGTGACCGTGAGGGCTGTGTACGGTAGCAGGTAGATGTCGTAGGGTATGTTGTCCAGGTCGTTCCCGTTCATGGTCAGCACGGCCTCACGGTTGGCAGCGAACTCCTGGTCCTTGCTCAGCGACACCTTCTCGGTGATCACTCCGGCGGCGAGCATGTCCGCATCCGCAGGCATGGTGAGGGGGTTGCCGTACTTCTGCAGGTCGCGATAGAAACCGTTCGAGGTGGCCAGTGCGTCATAGTCGCTCAAGCTCTTGAAGCCGCCCGGGGTGATGCGCCAGATGTCGCCGGCCTTGGGCTTCACGGCCTCCTCTTCCACGAACTCCATCCCGGTATAGATCTCCTTGAAGTAATTCTTCTGGATATGCCCCTTCCACAATTTCATGCCTCCGCCGAAGGCCCGACCGGCTCTCAACCATTTGCCGTTCCCCTCGGTCACCTTATCCACGCGCGACCTGGGCATGAACCAGGGCAGCTGCTTTTCGGCATCGCCGGCCCCGATGAAATTCTCACCGATCTGCGCTTCACCACCACCGCCGATATCCAGTACGTATTCTTCCACCTGCGCACCGTCATCCTTCGTGGAGGACACATAGAGCACTGTGGCCTTGTCGCCGTTGATAAAGGTGCCTCCGTAGCGAGCTTCGCGAGCGTTCTTGCTCAGTTCAACGGAAGTGCTCTTACTGATTGTCAGCTCCTGCGCCACGAGCGTAGCGGCAGGGAACAAGGCAAATAGGGAAAGGATCAGGGTCGGGGTCCGCATCGTGTAGGTGTTCAGTGAGTGTGTCGGGTAACACGTACCTGATCACGACCGCACAGTACACCACGCGACCACTGATCGGGTCCGTTGGATGGTCTTAAATGGACAAATTAGAAGATCGATGGGATCCGGAACAAAAGCAGGTGTCTTCGAGGTGGATCAAGTTCATGGCGTGCTTCAGGTCTCCGATCAACGGTATTGCGCTGATCGGTTCCGTCCGTTCCTTGTTCCTCTTGCGATCGACAAGCTGCTGATCGTCGTACCGGGGTCGTTCCATCATCATCTTTGGTCAA
This sequence comes from Flavobacteriales bacterium, assembly GCA_020437905.1. Lineage (GTDB taxonomy): Bacteria > Bacteroidota > Bacteroidia > Flavobacteriales_F > PHOS-HE28 > PHOS-HE28. The sequence goes on along the minus strand of JAGQVN010000349.1, from coordinate 564 downwards.
TGCGGATCAGCTCCCTGTACGTGCATCCGATCAAATCGCTCGTGAGCGTAACGGTGCAGGAAATGGTCACCACGGACCGGGGCGCCCGGCATGACCGCCGCTGGATGCTGGTGGATGCGCAAGGCCGCTTCATCACGCAACGCGAGCATCCGGAGCTGGTGCGGTTCTCATTGGAGGTCGGGAACGAGCGGATGGTCATCGGCCACCCGAAGGCGAGCACCATCGAGGTGCCCCTTGCGTTGGACAAAGGCACAGAACTGCGGGTTCAGGTGTGGAGCAGCAAGGTGAAGGCCTGGCAGGGTGATCCGGCCTGGGACCGCTGGTTCAGTGAGGCTTTGGCAACGGACGTGCGCCTGGTGTACATGCCGGACATGTCCGAGCGACGGGTGAATTGGTACTACGCGAAACGCAAGGCGCTCACAGCCTTCACCGATGGCTACCCCTATCTCGTCATCGGTCAGGCCAGCCTGGACGACCTGAACGCAAGACTGAGCACACCGGTGCCGATGGACCGATTCCGTCCGAACATCGTGGTCAGCGGCGGGGAGGCTTTCGCCGAAGATG
>JAGQVN010000348.1 GCA_020437905.1 Flavobacteriales bacterium | reverse complement strand
TACGCAGAGTAGAACGTGAGCCAGGTGAAGAACAGGATCATGCCCAGCAGGAACCAGGAGGTCAGGCGCATTTTTCCACCCAGCACCACGGCCACACCGATGACGATCTCGCCGATGCAGATGAGCATGGCCAGGGGCAGGGCGTAGGGTTCCAGCCAGGTCCAGCCCAGCACCTCGGGTTCGAAGTACTCGGTGAGCTTGTAACTGAAACCCAGCGTGTCGTTCGCCTTGATGAGCCCACTGACGATGAAGAGGGAACCGACCAGGACGCGGCAGATGGAGAGCAGGATGGACATGGTGCTGTGTTGGAAGGGCGGCAAGATAGGACCGCCATCAAGGGCGAGCGAGCGCATTAACGGTCCGTTAACGAACGGGTCGGTCTGACCACGGACCACACGGCCAACAGAACCGCATGGCATCCGGTTTGTTGTACGATCAACGCCTATCTTGTCGGAAGCATGTACCGTGCCCTTTTCGCCTGTACCCTGGCCCTGCTGCTGGCATCTGCGGCTCCGGCGCAGTTCGACCGCCGCACCGATGCGGTGGCCACCATGCAGGAGGGTGACATCCTGCTGCGGATGGGCAACACGGAACAGGCGCTCCTCCAGTACACGGCAGCCATCCAGCAGGACCCTTCCTTCGCCGATGCGTACATGAAGCGGGCCTCGTTGTATGAGCGCCTGGGCATGTACACCAGCGCCGCGGCCGACATGGACTTGGCGCTCACGCTGAACCCCATGAGCGGCCACATCATGGACCGACGGGCACGCTTGCGCATCCTGATGTCGGACCCGAAGGGCGCGGAGGCGGACATGGTGCGCGCTGCGATGTTGGAGCCCTACAGCGAGGAGCTGCGTCTGGCACGCGTGGATGAATGGGTGGAGCTTGGCCGCCTGGACAAGGCGCTGCAGGAACTGGATACCCTGCTGGCACGAACGCCCAACGACACGCTGCTCTTGAAGCAGGGCTTCCTCCTGGTGGGCAGCGAGGACGCGGTGGGTGCCATGGCCATTGCGCAGCGTTTGTTGCAGAAGCGGCCTCCGGTGGTGCTGGCCCATGACCTGATGGGCCTGGCAGAAATGGCCCTGGGACGACCAGCGGGAGCCATTACAAGCTTTTCCACCGCCATTGAGCTGGCTCCGTCGTTCGCCGTGGCCTACTTCAACCGGGCCATGGCCTTGCGCGAGCTGGGCCGGGACGAGGAGGCTTTGCGCGACCTGAACAAGGCGGTGGAACTTTCCCGCGACCGCACCCATTACTTGTTCCAACGGGCCCTGGTGTTGAAGGAGACCGGTGATCTGGAGGGAGCCCTTGCGGACCATGATCGCGCCCTGGATCTGGACCCCTCCCTGGCTGAGGCCCGCTTCAACCGGGCCTACACGCTGAAGCACATGGGGCATTTTCTACAGGCCATGCAGGAAGCCGAGGAGCTGATCGTGCAGACGCCGGACGACCCGGAGGCCTGGAACATGAAGGGCGATCTGCACTTGCTCTTCAACGAGTTCATCGAAGCCCATGCCCACTACACACGTGCCATCAACCTGGACCCCGAGGCCGCCGAGCACTACTACGACCGAGGAATGGGACTGTTGATGAATTACCAGGTGATCCAGGGATGCCGCGACCTGGAGGAGGCTATCGAACTTGGATCGGAAAGGGCCAAGGAAGCCTTGATCTACTTCTGCAATTTCTGACCGGCGCCATCCGCTCCGCGATCCAATTGGATCAGGGCGAAGACGGCGTAGTTCACGATGTCCAGGAAGTTGGCATCGAGCCCTTCGGAAACGGTTGTGCGGCCCTCGTTGTCCTCGATCTGCTTGACGCGCAGCAACTTCATCAAGATCAGGTCCACCAGGGAGCTGGTGCGCATGCTGCGCCAGGCCTCACCGTAGTCGTGGTTCTTGCGCTGCATCAGGTCGCAGGCCCGGTCCAGTCGTTCCCGCACCAGTTCCACCGCTCGATCTGCGGTGAGGTCCGGGCTTTCCGCCACACCCAGGTCCAGCTGCACCAGCGCCATGGCGGCGTAGTTCACGATACCGATGAGCTCCGGACGGATGCCTTCATCCACCCTGGCCTGCCCCACCTGCTGGAGGGTGCGGATGCGCTGGGCTTTGATGAAGATCTGGTCCGTGAGCGAAGGCACCCGCAGGATCCGCCAGGCCGTGCCGTAGTCCTCCGCTTTGCGCCCGAACAAGCAGAGGCATTCCTCCACGATGGCGCCATATTGCGCCAGGGTCTTGTCCATGCCCGTGCTTTCCTTCATCTTCGATGCCTTCATGGAGGCCGCGCAAGATACAAGCAGGGAACAGCTCCGATGGCGTGTGAAGGACCGCCTGGTAGAGGTACCGAGGCCTGCGGTCATGGGCATCCTGAACGCCACGCCGGACTCCTTCCATGCAGCCAGCCGAGTGGGTCCGCAGGAGATGGTGGACCGAGTACGTGCCATGCTCGAAGCGGGTGCGGACCTGATCGACATCGGCGGTGAAAGCAGCCGACCCGGCGCGGTACCGATCGGAGAACAGGAGGAATTGGACCGCGTGATTCCGGTGGCCGAACTGATGTCCACGCGCTTTCCGGACGTCTTGTGGAGCATCGATACGCGTCGGGCATCGGTGGCGCGCGCAGCAGTGGGTCATGGTGCCAGCGTGGTGAACGACATCAGCGCCGGAACGTACGATCCGGACATGCTGGGTGTGGTGGCGGAACTGCATGTCCCGTACATTCTGATGCACATGCAGGGTGAATCGGCCACCATGCAGCAGGACCCAACGTATGGGCATGTGGTGCAAGAGGTGGCCCACTTCCTCACCCAACGTGCACGGCTCGCCCGCGAAGCCGGGATCCCTGACATCATCCTGGACCCTGGCTTCGGCTTCGGAAAGACGACGGCCCACAACTATGCACTGCTGCGGGCAATGCCGGTGCTTTCACGCCTGGGCCACCCGGTCCTGGTCGGGCTTTCGCGCAAACGCATGGTGAACGAGGTCCTGGGAACAAGCCCGGACGAAGCGCTCAACGGTACCACGGTGCTGAACACGATCGCGCTCTTGAACGGGGCATCCATCCTGCGGGTCCATGATGTGCGAGAAGCTCAGCAGGCCGTTCGGTTGGTACGGACCTACTCCACTTCATAGCCGATCCACCGGCGGCTTGCGCTGCTGGGAAGGCTTGTACTTCCGCTGAAGCTTGTCATAGGTCTTCATGGCTTCGGCGAGATGCGGCCTCAACCGCTCGGTGTACTCCACGTTCCAACTGAGGTTGCGCACCGAATGCTTGTAGCTGGCCTCACCCAGCGCCTGGTCGAACAGCGAATAGTCCATGCCTTCGATCCAGGGGAACATGGTCATTTGGACGTCCATCTCATAGAATGGCACGTCCGGGAACACCGGTACATCACGGGCATCGATGCGCACATGCTTGGTCACCAGGTCGTCGCGCGAGAACCAGACCGTGTAGAGCGCGCCCCGGTCCAGCTGGAACTCGTAGAACCCCTGTTTCGTGGTGATCACCTCGGCGTGCGGCAGACTGTCCTTCAGTACCCTGACCAATACGTTCCTGAGCGGGTCCGCGGTGTAGAAATCCGTGACAAGGCCGGAAAGCCTGATGTAGAACCGTTCGTTCTGGGCCGAAGCAGAGAAGCTCATGAGCAGGAGCAGGAAGAACAGGAGGGCGGGTCCGATCTGCCCGGATCCACCGCAATTGCCCATCCTCTTTACGCTGTTCCGCCCCACGACCGAAAGTTATCCAATGCGGACAAGGACCGGACCATTTGACCTTAACATGGTGGTAACACAGGGGAAAACATGCCGTTCGGATCCCCGCTACATTTGGCGGCCTTGGCAACGGCCAAGCTCCCGGGAACATGGCCCAACACTGGCTCCAGAAATTCAGGACCCGCACCGACCGGACCGTCCGGATCACGCTGTCCTGGATGGTGGTCGGTGCCATCGGTGCCCTATTCGAAAGGGCGGTGCTGATGGACGAAGGGGTGAAGGTCAGCATCCAGGTACTGGCCATGGAACGCGTCCTTTCCGCCCTCGTCATGGGGGTGGTCCTGGGCGGCATTTATTCCTTCCTCCTGCGCGACCGACTGCGCTGGCTGCCATTCCTTCCAGCGTTCGGCATCATGGCCTCGGGCATTGTGCTTCTCTTCTTTGGCCTGAAGGCAGCTATGACGGCCAGCGGACCAGGATCGAAGGAGCTGATCGATGGGTTGTGGTGGGGTGATAACGGTCCCGCCTGGCCGGCCGATCACGTGTATTGGGTCCTGCTGATGGGTGCCACCATGCTTGCGGTGCGCCTGGTGGACCAATACGGCAGTGGTGCGTTGACCTATCTGAGCGGTCGCTACTTCAAGCCGAAACAGGAGCTGCGCATCTTCATGTTCCTGGACATGCGCGCCAGCATGGGCGTTGCCGAACGCATCGGGCACCTTCGCTATTTCAGCATGTTGAACGATGTGTATGCGGACATCACCGATCCGGTCCTGTACTCGAACGGTGAGATCTATCAATATGTGGGCGATGAGGTGAGCGTGAGCTGGAAGCTTCGGAAAGGGCTCAGGGACCAGCGATGCCTGCAATGCTTCTTCGACATCCGCGACCGTCTGGCGGAACATGCCGATCGCTATCAGCAGCGTTATGGTCATGTGCCCCAATTCAAGGCCGGTTTCCATTATGGGACCGTTACCACGGGTGAGGTCGGCCTGCTGAAGAAGGACGTCATCTTCAGTGGCGATGTGGTGAATACCGCCGCTCGGATCCAGAACATGTGCAACGAACATGGGGTGGACCTGCTGATCAGCAAGGACCTCCTCGATATCCTGCGCCCTTCGGATAGGAGGTACACGGTCCGTCACATCGGCGAGATCGCCTTGAAGGGGCGTTCCGCTGCGATCAGTCTCTATTCGCTCGATCGGGCAAGCCGAGCGGAAGGTCAGTAGTACGTGTGCAGCCGGCCGTTCCAATGGACCCGCACCGCTCCCTGTTGGTTGCGGTACAGGACCGTTCCCGGGAACACTTCGAAGTCCGGGATACCGAGCTCACTGCTGATGGGTGATCGTGACCCATCCCGGAACGACCAGATCTGCCTGTCCAGATCGAGGTAGTATATCGTTCCCTGGCTCACCGACCATTTCTCCGGGACATAAGGCGTTACGGCCATGGGACCGTGGTTGGTCCAGGTATGGAGCTTTCCCCCTTCGATCCATAACAATAGCCCCCCCTCCGACCACATGTCCGTCGGCGCTTCGCCCACCACATGAACGGTATCGTGTACCCAGATCAGCAAGCGCTCGTCGCCCTCCACGAAAGCCACCAGTTCGTTCGCGGCCAGGAAGCGGCTGGGCGGGTCCGGGACGATCTCCGTGTGTCCATGGGGGGTCCAGATCATGAATGGCCCCTTGTTCGTTCCGGTGTACGCCACCACATCCATCCCGCAACTCACGCGAAACCCTTCGTTGCTTGCGGCCAATGGCAGGACATTGCCTCGATGGAACAGGTTCGCGAGGCCTGTGCCGCCGCCGTGCACCACGACCGTATTGCCCCCCATGGCCCATTCCGGGGCACCAGCTCCGTTCACTTCCGCCATTCGCGTGAGCCCACCCCGCCATGCCACGTACAGACCGCGATCCTCAGCATCGACAAAGACGGCCATACTATCCGCTGCCTCCACGGTATCGACCCGGGAGGCGAGCAATTGGAACTCCGCTCCGTGCAGGCACCAGAGCGAATCGTTCACGATCGCACAGACATCCCTGCCCATGGGCAGCAGTTGTGCTTCACCGGGTCCGGCGATCCGGCGCAGCTTTCCCGTTCGGTACAAGACCACCTCCCCGGCAGCGGTCCGGAAAACCGCGGTGCCAGGCACCACTACGCGGTCCTCCACCTGCAACCCTTCCAGCTCTTCGAAGGAACCCCGATCGAAGATCATGGTGCGACCATCCCTTTCCATGAACGGCGCCAGGTCCTGGGCCAGAAGCCCGATCAGGATCAGGCGGAACAGGAACAGCACGGAGATGGCCCTTTCCATCCGTTCAAGCCTTTCGCGTACGGAGGACCGGGTGAACGACCACCTCACGTTTGCGCCCCCGGACCTGCAGCACATGCCTTTCACGGACCTCGAACCGGGACCGGACATCCGGGATGCGGTCCAGCAGCTCCGCGGAGACCAACAAGCCGGTGCCGAGCTCCTTGCTAGCACCCAACATCCGGGAGACCGTGTTCATCACATCGCCACTGAACTCGATGGCCCGCTTGATGTGCCCGATCTGGGCAGAGATCACCCGCCCGCCATGGACCGCGGCGCGGTACCTCGGCAGTTCGCCGAATTCCACGTTCATTTCCTGAGCGTGCTCCTCCAATCGTTCAACGATATCAAAATACAGGTCCAGGCAGTTCTGTTCCCGCACTCCGATACGCATGGGCCAGGAGAATATGACCTCGTCCCCGATGTACTTGTGGATCTGTGCCTCGTTCCGTAGCACCGCATCGGTCATCAGCGAGTAGGTGGTGTTCAGAAAACGGAAATACTTGAGGTCACCCATTTTCTCGGCCAGTGTGGTGGAACCTACCAGGTCGAGGGTGAGCATGACCCGTTCTTCCGGTGTGGGCCGTTCGTAGCGTCCCAGCACATAGCCCAGGAACATGCGGCGCCCCATCAATTCCTCCAACTGGACCAGCAGGATGGTGGCCGTGGTGATGATCACCACGCGCAACATGACACGCACCAGATCGAATGTGGAGAAATACTCCTTCAAGCCCGAGACCGGCGAAGCGCCGCCGGGCATCAGGTCCTCCATGCCCGAATAGAACCCGACCAGGAGCAACAGGAGCGTAAGCGCATTCACCGCCAGCACCTTGCCGAGCACCTGGAGCGGAACGGCCAGGGAGCGGAAACGGCGACCGAACAGGAACTCTTCCAGCACACCCGTCCACAGGCCCAACAGGAACCATCCACCCAGAGAGGCCACCGACAGGTCACCACTGTAAAGGCCGAACAGGACGACCATCCCGACCGCCACCAGGCCATACTTCAGGAGCTTTCGCAGCTTGTATCGGGTGATGCTGGTCACGATCCGCGAATTTAACCGGCTGCCATTCAGCGACCGGACGATCTTTGCAGGATGTCCTGGTTCAAAAAAGCGTTCAGCATCGTTCTTCCCATGCGTTTGCAGCGCATGGAGGGGCGTTACCATCGGTTGGAGCTTACCTATGAGGATGGTGAACTGGTCGTGAACAGCGGGTCTGCCAACCAATCCTTCGGTACGCTCCATCGGCTCTGGCAGGAAGTGCTTGAACATGTTGCCATCCGTGAACGTGTACCCGGGTCGTGTCTGCTGCTGGGTCATGGTGCCGGCAGCGTGGAGCGGATCATCCATCGTGAACTGGGAATGGATACACGGATCACAGGCGTGGAAGGGGACCCCATGATCCTCGACCTCCGGAACGCCTATTTTCCAGCTTCGCGCCCGGACCTCGTGGAGGTGCTCCAAAGCGATGCCTTTGCCTTTCTGGAGGAGCATGACAGGACTTATGACCTGGTGATCGTGGACCTGTTCCATGAGCTTGATGTGCCTGAAGCAATGGCCGGACCCGACTTTGCAGACCATCTGCGCAGGGCCACCGCTGATCATGGGCTCCTGTTGATGAACACCATCGCGCATGATGAAGCCAGCACCGACCGCAGCGGACGGATCGAAGCCAACCTGCGTCATGTGTTCAAGGATGTCCGGCAATATGCCTTCGGTGAAGTGAACAGGGTGTTGATAGCGCAGTGAATACCTGCTCATGACGATCCGGTCCCATAGTGGAATTGGTCCGAAATTTGACCGACGGCAGCGAAGTGTCATGTTGGCAGCGCGAACCATACGGTTTTTCGTGTCAGGTGTGCTGTTGCTCGCCGGTCGAAGCGTTCAGGCACAACCCTGCAGTATCTCGCTGGGCAGCGATGCGACCATTTGCGCAGGAGAAGATGTGGCCTTCACGCTTCCTGCCGGCTATCCCGATCAATTATGGAGCAACGGAAGCAATGCGACCACGTTGACGGTCTCCAGCCCCGGGACCTATTGGGGGCAGGTCTCCTACCCTTCCGGGAATTTGTTCACGAACGGCAACTTCTCCAGCGGGAACACGGGTTTCTGGTCTGATTTCAGCTACGACCCGGATCTCTATCCCGGAGGCAACTACTACATCGGCACCAATGCGGCCAATTTCCACAATCAATGGATCGGCACAGGTAACGGGAATTTCATGTTGGTGAACGCGGACTGGCCCCAGGCATGGTGGACCGTTTGGTGCCAGGGTGTACCTGTCTGCCCGAACCAGACCTATACGCTGAGTTTCCGGATGGCCAACCTGGCCAACCAAGGTCCTGCGACAGTGGAGTGGATGGCCGATTGGAGCCAGTTCTTCGGGCAGGCGACCGCGTCATCCGTTCAAGGGCAATGGAACACCTACACCGCCACATGGACCTCAGGGCCGAACCAGAATTGGGTGAACATGTGCATGCGGATCATTTCCGGATGGGGGGTCGGGAACGATATCGGCCTGGACGATCTGTCGATGACCGCAACGATCAACCTGCGTGATACTATTGAGGTCTTCGTAACCCCGCTACCGGTCGTCGATCTGGGTCCGGATGTCACGCTCTGCGCAGGTGACCCTCTGGTGCTTGATGCCACCGTACCGGGAGGCAGCTACCTCTGGCAGGATGGAAGCACCAACGCCACCTTCAACGTGAGCACTGCTGGCATCTACGACGTGACCGTCACAGCCAACGGGTGCAGCGCCAGCGACGCCATCCAGGTGAATTACAACCCGCTCCCGTTGGTGGATCTCGGGCCGGACCAGACGGTCTGTGCCGGTGATGTGGTGACGCTCGATGTCACCACACCTGGTGCCACCTATCTCTGGCAGGACGGTAGCACCAACCCCACCTTCAACGTCTC
>JAGQVN010000347.1 GCA_020437905.1 Flavobacteriales bacterium | reverse complement strand
CCTCATCGAGCCGGACCACCCACAGGTCCCGGTCACCATGCTGTCCGACCACGTCCCCATCCACAGAGCTGGTCCAGCCGACCGCCGCGTAGCCCCCGGCAGGCATCACCCGGACGCGCCGCAGATCCTCCGTAGCACTACCACCCAGGCAGCGCTGCCATTGCAGGGGAGGTTGCGCTGATAGGAGTTGTGCGATCAATAGGAAAAGCGCTACGACGGGACCTTTCATGCGATGAAAATAGGGCGCACCGAAAGGCTTCAGCAATACCCACTATGGGTGGTCCGCTGGTGCTGGGGACCCGTATCCCATCTCTCCCAACTCGCGCGAGCGTCCACGCTAGGGTGATCCGCGATATGTCGTTCTGATGCGAACCTGGACGCGCGCCGCGGAGGGAAGATCATACGCCGACGATCGCTTCGCATGGAACCGCGGGAGCGGGAAGCAACCTTGTATTTTGCGTGCGTCAATTGAGCATGAACTACACGACTATTTGTACGATCCCATTGATCGCCTGCCTGAGCGTGACATCCCTGGCACAGGGCATTCCTGACCCCATCTTCCAGGCGGTCGTCAACAACAGCTGGGGCGGATTGGTCTTGTCCGATGGGAACATCGACCCGTTCATCTTCGGGATCTGGCAGCAAGCCGGAGCACCATTGGAGCTCGATGTGAACGGGTTGCTGCCTCCAGGAGATACCCTGGACATGACCGGCATTGACCTGCTCATGGTATCGGGCACCTTTTCCATCATCGGCGCCGGTGCGGGGGTGAACCGTTTCCATGTACCGCAATGGTCCTTCAACGAGGTCGGGGCCGGGTTCAACAATGCCTCACCCAACGACCTTCTCCAACCCCTCCCACCAACGGTCACGAACCTGTTCATCCGCTTTGGCGGTGATATCGGATACATCGATCTCCCAGCCGCGCTGGAGGAGTTGGTCATCTGGGATGCGACCTCCGTGGACGGAAGCGGATGGAACATGCCCGCCTCCCTGGATGAGATCTTCATCAACCGCAGTTCGGTCGTTGCCTTTCCGGATATGACATCGATCGATCTATGGGTGACCGTTTTCAACAGCCCTGCCACCTACTGTCCACCGCTCTCACCGAACCTGCAGAACCTCCGTTTGGACCGAACACCGATCACGAGTTGGCCGGTGGCCATGCCTCCCGGCCTGGAATACCTGTCCATCGCGGGCTGCCAGTTGACCGCACTGCCGCCCGGGATCCCTTCCACGCTCGAGTTCCTTGATATCGGCAGCAATGCGATCCCCGAGAACCTTGTGCTCCCGTCCGGGTTGCTGTGGCTCGAAGCGGACACCATGGCGTGGAGCACTCTGCCCCTGTTGCCACCGAATATCTTTTCGGTGCAGGCACGGGCCTGTGCGCTGCAGGCCTTGACGGACATCCCGGCGAGCTTGGAATACCTGATCGTCCGGGACAACCCGCTGTTGGATTGCCTGCCACCACTGCCCTATGCGATGAACGAGCTGGATGTCACGGGAACGGCCGTCCAATGCCTGCCGAACGTGATCAGCGCCTCGGTCGAGCCACCTTCGTTGCAAGGCGTGCTCTGTCCCTGGCTGCAACCCTGCCCCAACGGTGTGCCCAGGATCCGGGGGAAAAGCTTCGCGGATCAGAACGCGAACGGGGTCCTGGACCCGGGCGAACCAGGGATCCCTCAGGCCACCTGCGAAATAAGCCCGGCGAACTACCTCGTTGGCATGGATCCGGACGGGAACTTCGACGTTCCGGTACCCGCCGGGACCTATGGCCTGACCGCCAACCCCCTGCTCTACCACACAGTGACCACGGTCCCGCACATGACCCCGAACCTTTTCTGGGGGAACATCGACTCGCTTGTGCATCACGGCTATTCCCCGATCGGCACGATCTATGATCTGCAGGTCGTCGGCACCTACCACCGATCACCAAGACCAGGGGTCACCAATGAGTATGAGTTGACCGTACACAATGTGGGAACGACCGATGCCGGACCGGTGACCATCGAGCTGGTCATCGATCCCGGGCAGACCTGGGTCGATGCCACGCCCCAGCCCACATCGCTCCTCGGCAATGTGGCCACCTGGCTCCTTCCGTCCTTTCCGCCATACACCTCCTGGCAGGCTGAGGTGGAACTCATGACAACAAGCCCCCTCGGCACGGTCCTGCAACATGAGCTTACAGCAAGCCACGGAGCAACGGAACAAACGCCGGCGGACAATATGGTGGTGATCGAGGCGACCGTGGTGAATTCCTACGACCCCAATGACAAACAAGTGTTCCCGTCGGTCCTATCGCCTGCAGAGATCGCGAATGGCACGCCGGTGGACTACACCATCCGCTTCCAGAACGTCGGCACGGCACCGGCGCTGAGCGTGGTCATTACGGATACGCTTAGCACGGACTTGGACTGGTCCACCATGCAGTTCGTCGCCTCCAGCCACGGCTGCGACTGGTTCATGCTGAACGGCGTACTGCACTTCGTGTTCGATCCGATCTTCCTGCCGGATAGCGCGAGCGCACCGGAGGACAGCCAGGGTTTTGTCACCTTCCGCATGGAACCTTCGGACCAGTTGACCCTGGGACAGCAGGTGACGAACGTGGCCAACATCTATTTCGATCTCAACGAACCGGTGATCACCGCACCCGCCATCCTGGAGGTCGCACTTCCCACCACGGTACTGACGCGGGAGGATGGATCACTGAAGGTGCATCCCAACCCGGTCCATGATCGCTTGTTCATCACCTGGCCACAGGAAGACCCTGATGCAGAACTAATGATCGTGGACGAACTGGGACGTACGTGGTCCACCTGGACCATGACGCGGTCATCTTTCATGCTGGACGTTTCGCACCTTCCCGCTGGCCTGTATGCCATTCTGATCACGGGTAAGGATACCCTGGCTGCCCGCTTCGTCAAACAGTGATCGCCATCCCGGGCAGGGATCGACGGTTTGCCCATCTCACACGAGCGTACACGCTCGTGTGATCCGCGATGTGTCGTTCTGATGCGAGCGTGGACGCGCGCCGCGGAGGAAAGAAGCAGTAACATGTCCACGTTCCAACCACGCCCCCACCGCCATCCACTTACCTTCGCACTCTCTGCCGGAGCTTCCTTCGGCGCATTGCGGGCCGCCATACCGGCGGTCCTTTCCATGGTCCACCTACAATTCACTGAAGCAGAGAACATCATGCTGGATATCGACACGCTCATTGCAAAAGGAACGGAACTACTGATCACCTACGGCCCCCGGGTGCTCGCGGCGATCGCGGTGCTCATCGTCGGGCTCTGGGTCATCGGCATCATTACGAAGGCCTTCGTGCGGATGCTGAACAAGAAGGAGGTTGACCCCTCCCTGGTCCCCTTCCTGCGCACGCTGGTGGGCGTGCTGCTGAAGGTGATGCTGGTGATCAGCGTGATCCAGATGGTGGGCATCGAGACCACCAGCTTCGTGGCGGTGCTCGGTGCGGCCGGACTGGCCGTGGGACTGGCGCTCAGTGGCACCTTGCAGAACTTCGCCGGCGGAGTGATGATCCTGGTGCTGAAGCCCTTCAAAGTGGGTGATGTGATCGAGGCCCAGGGGCACACCGGCGTGGTGAAAAGCATCCAGATCTTCAACACCTTTCTGACCACGCCGGACAACAAGACCGTGATCCTGCCGAACGCACCGGTGAGCACCGGCGCCATGGTGAACTACAGCACCGAACCACAACGCCGCGTGGACATGGTCTTCGGCATCGGTTACGGCGACGACATCGACCAGGCCCGGGCCGTGATCGAGGGCTTGATCGCACAGGACCAGCGCATCCTGCGCGACCCGGCGCACCAAGTGGTGGTGAGCGAACTGGCCGACAGCTCCGTGAACTTCGCCGTGCGGGTGTGGGTGCAGAGCGCGGACTACTGGAACGTGAAGTTCGAGATGACCGAGCAGGTCAAGAAACGCTTCGACGCCGAGGGCATCAGCATCCCCTTCCCGCAATTGGATGTGCACCGGGTGGGGGCGTGAGCGAGCATCCAGCCTACCGACGAACGATCGGCGTCACCTGACGATCGTGAATGCAGCCTTGTACGTGCTGGACCGGGTGGTCGCCAGGAGCACATACGGCGCAGGTGCAAGGCCACGGATGTCCACGCTGCCGTTCACAGGCACCCTCACGTGTTGGACCGGTCTTCCCTGAAGGTCCAGGATACTGACCTGAGCGTATCCACTTTCTTCTGCCGTCCAACCGAGCCGGATGAACTCCGACGCTGGGTTGGGATGAAGCATCAACACGGGTTTCGCTTCCTCCACGATGCTGTTCGGTACGCATGCTGATACCAATTCAAGTTCTTGAGCACTTGAAAAGTCGGCTTGGGCCCAACCGGTGAGCGAAGAGATCGTCTGATCATAGGTCGAACTGGTGAAGGCCTCTGAGGTCATGGTCACGGTCTCGGGTTGCTCGCACAGGTTCGTAAGGCCGTTGGGATCCGTCTTGAGCAGGTAGGTCTGGATCTGGCCACCGCCCCGGAAGATCAGGCTGTCCGGTTCCCCGCTCCCTGCCAATAGATAACCCCCACCGTTGGCGGGCTGCACCGCACGTGCCCCTTCATACCCTGGCGTGCCATAGCTCATGGCCCAGCCGGGCACACCCGCCCCATCGACCAGGAACAAGACCGCCGATGCCGTGTTGCCGGCCAGATGATCCCCGGCAATGGCGTACCCGCCTCCCGAAAGGGGAGCCACATCGTTCACGGTACCGCTGCCAGCGCCCAGTTCGTACTTCTGCGCGGCCATCAGCATGCCGGAGGGATCCGTGCGCAGGCGATACATGATGTCCGGCGAGATGCTGAAGTTGCGTCGGTAGAACAGGTCAAAGCCGCTCGCCGTGGGGAACATGCGCAGCGGTCGCAGGTCCAGGCCGCTCACATTGGTGTCGTACTTGCGGACCCATTGCTTCACCCCGCTGTCGTCCAGCATCATGAGCCACGAACCCTCCGAGAACAACGCGGTCTGTGCAAAGATCAGAATGCCACCTGCGGGTGGAAGAAAGAGATCGCCACTGCGATCGAACGTTCCGGCGACCGGTGCCATGACACGCTCTGTCCACAAGGGGACCCCGCTGCTGCTGATGCGGGCAATGAAGAGGTCCCCCTGCAGCAGTCCGGCATCGCTTGCCAGTTCACCCATCACCACCACGTCCCCGTTCGGGGCCTCAGCTGCCCGGAAGGCGATGCTTTTCTCGGCAGCCGGCACGTTGCCATGGAACCGCAAGGCCCATTGGACCGTTCCGTTCTCGTCCAGGCGTATGACGAACGCGCTGTCGACGGATGCCCCGTTCTCATGGCTGCCGACCAGCAGCACATCCCCGTTCGCAGTGACTTCCAGATCTTCCAGGATCAGGTAGCCTTGTGCATCCAGATCACTGGTAATGATGCGTCCCCATACAGATTGACCGAACTGATCGAAGCGGATCAGCTGCACCGCGTTCACACCCACACCGAAGTCGGAATACCGTGCACCCAGGAGGAGGTCGCCATTGGGCAGCACGTCAAGCGCCCGGCCTTCGCCGAAGTCCGCTTCGACCAACTGCTGGTACACCTGGGCGTCGGAGGTGCGGGACAGGATGAGTAGGAAAGCCAGGGGGAGTATGGTTCGCCAGGTCATGATCACAAGATAGTGGGATCGATCTTCACCCTGCTTTGACGCGGGAGTTCGATGCAAGCGGCCATTCAGT
>JAGQVN010000346.1 GCA_020437905.1 Flavobacteriales bacterium | reverse complement strand
GAACAGACGCGATACATGTCCATGGCGGTCAATAGGATGCGGCCTTGTACGCCCCGGACGATCGATGAGTTACGTCCATTGATCGACGGGTCCATGGATGTGTGCGACGGGTCTGAAATGCCCCGCAGCTCTCGGAGCGGTCGACGCGGGTGCCGGCTCAGGGCAGGAACGTGCGTGCCTTCACCCCATCTTTGCACCGCCGATGTCCTTCCTCGAACCGGGTTCCTTGTGGGCGCTGTTTGCGCTGATCATACCGGTGGCGATCCACCTCTTTCAGCTACGCCGGTTCAAACGGATCGAATTCCCGAACACCGAACTGCTTCAGGAGATCACCAGTCGCACCCGAAGCATGCGTCGGGTGAGGCATTGGGCGGTCCTCGCCGCTCGTCTGGGAGCGATATCGGCCTTGGTCCTGGCCTTCGCTCAACCCTATATCAAGGAAGACGATAGCAGGGCCCTGGTGGGGCGCAAGGCTGTATCCATCTTCATCGACGACAGTTTCAGCATGGACGCCCAGAACGAGGACGGTCGAATGCTTGACCAAGCTCGCAAAGCAGCCCAGGAGATCATCATGGCACACGATCAGACCGATCGCTTCCAGGTCCTGACGGGCAGGTTCGAGGGACGCCAGCAACTGTTGATGGGGCGGGACGAGGCGTTGGACGCAGCAGTGAACATCGAGGCGAGCTCCTTCCGTCGTCCACTGGCCCAGGTGATCGCACGTCAACGGGAAGCACTCTCGCGCAGCGACCTGCCGAACAAGCGTGCCATCCTGCTTTCCGACCTGCAACGTGGCATCACCGACCCGGCCCAATGGACGGATGACCCGGAGATACCGACCGTCATCGTTCCGATCAGCTCCAGTGCCGCCAACGACGTGAGCGTCGACTCGGTCTGGTTCGACACGCCGTTTCGACGCATGGGCACCACGGAGACCCTGCATGTCCGCCTCACCAATCATGGTGACGATGCACGCTCGAACATCCCGGTCGAATTGCGCGTGAACGATGTGCCGCGTGCGCTCGCCACCGTTTCCGTTGGCCCCGGTGCGCAGCTGGACACCACACTTCGCTTCTCGCATGAACGTGGTGGACCGCATCATGCCTCGATCGCGATCACCGACCCGCCGATCGTATTTGACGACCGGATCCATTTCGCATACACCGTTGCCGATCGGATCTCGGTACTTCTGTTGAGCGCCGGGGACCGGTCAAGTGACGCTGCCATCGAGGCCGTCTTGAGCAGCGACAGTGCGTTCGTTCTCCGGAAAAGCGATCTGCTCGCGTTCGACCCCTCCGAACTGGACAAGGCCGATCTGGTGGTCCTCAACGGGGCACCCATCATCCAAAGCGGAGTTGCACAGGAACTGAAGCGGTTCGTTGAGCGGAGCGGGACGCTCGCCCTGTTCCCGGGTGTCGAGATGGACCTGGCCTCCTACAATGTCCTCCTTTCCAGCTTCAATGATGGCACCATGGGGGCGATGGACACGAACCGCGTACAGGTCGCCCGCATCGATCTGGAGCATCCCTTTTACCGGGACGTTTTCACAGAGATCCCCAGGAACGTGGACCTGCCGTATGCGAAACACCGGTACAGGCGGGTCCCGGGTCCGGGCACTGAGATCCTGCTCCGTTTGCAGGATCGATCGGCCTACTTGACCCGGCGCTCCTTCGGCAAAGGCCAACTGTTCGTCGGACAGAGCCCGCTCACCGAAGCGGGAGGCAATTTCATCCGGCACGCCTTGTTCGTGACGACGATACTGCGCATGGCCGAGAACAGCCGGCCATCGGGTCCGCTCTTTCACGTGATCGGAGGCATGAACAGCATTCCCCTCTCCGTCGGCCTCGTTCAGGAAGCTCAGTATCAGCTCCGCGGACCGGACGGGGTCGTGCTGTTGCCAGAGCTTCGTCGCTCCGCTCAGGGTCCGCAGATCACCCTGCACGACGAGGACCTTGCTCCTGGTCCCTACGCCCTGACCATCGATAACGATACCGTGGAAATGTTGGCGCTGAACCTATCCCGTGAGGAGTCCGAGCAGGCGGTGTTCCCGGCTGAGGAATTGACGGCAGCGATGACGAACGCCGGGCTCGGTTCGTTCAGCATCCTGCAGCAAGGCCCAGGCGCGGTTTCCGTAAGTTTGACCGAATTGGACACCGGTCGGAAGCTTTGGAAGTGGATGGTCGCCCTGGCGCTCCTCTTCCTGGCCTTGGAGGTGTTCCTGATCAGGAGCCGACCATGAAGGACCTACTGCTTCGCCAGGTCACCGTGATCGACCCCAAGGGTCCGGCACACAAGCAGATCAAGGATGTCCGGGTCCGTAATGGCGTGATCGAGAAGATCGGCGACCGGATCATCGCTGGTAAGACCAAGGTGATCAAGCATCCGGGGCTGCACGTATCACCCGGTTGGGTCGACCTGAGGGCACATTTCCGTGAACCAGGAGAGGAGTACAAGCAAGGCCTGCAGAACGGCCTGGATGCAGCAGCAGCGGGGGGCTTTACCGCAGTGGCGGTACTGCCCAGCACCGACCCTCCGCTCGATGATCGGGCAGGGATACACCATCTCCTGAAGCAGAGCGCAGAGCATGCTGTCCGTTTGCTGCCCATCGGAGCCCTCAGCAAAGGACTGCAAGGGGAACAGATGGCCGAGTTGTATGATCTGAAGGAGGCCGGTGCCGTGGCCTTCAGTGATGACCAAGCACCGCTGAGGAACAGTCGGCTCCTGTTGCTGGCCCTTCAGTATGCCGGACCTTCCGGTGCACCGGTTATCGTATTTCCCAACGATCCCGAACTGGCCGCCAACGGCCAGATGCATGAAGGACCGATGAGCACCCGGCTTGGCCTTCGCGGATCACCGGCCCTGGCCGAGCATGTGCGCCTTGCACGCGACCTCGCACTGAGGAACTACACGGGGGCCCGGATGCACGTCGCTACCGTGAGCACCGCTCAGAGCGTGGAGCTTTTGCGCAGGGAAGGATCGACACATGGCGCCTTGAGCGCTTCCGTGAGCGCGCTGCACCTGCTATTGGATGACGGCTGCCTGCGCAGCTTCGACAGCTTGTACAAAGTGCTGCCACCACTTCGCGACCGCTCACACATCGAAGCCCTGCGCCAGGGAGTGAAGGATGGCACCATCGGATGCATCGTTTCCGATCATCGTCCGGAGGATGTGGAGCATAAGCAGCGCGAGTTCGGACAGGCAGCGTACGGTGCCATAGGTTTGGAAACCTCCTTCGCTGCAGCGAACACGGCCATGAAAGGTTCGCTCTCGATCAGCAAGTTGGTCGAGCGGCTGTGCCATGGACCGCGGGCGGTGCTCGGTATGGAGGTGCCGCATCTCATCGAAGGCACTCGGGCTGAAATGACCCTCTTCGATCCGGCGCAGGAATGGACCGTTACGCGTGCCGACCTGGTCAGTCGCTCCAAGAACAGTCCGCTTATCGGACACCCATTGACGGGAAGGCCGTTGGGTATCGTCGCGAACGGTCAGGTGGTGTTGAACGAAGGTCTCTTACGTCCGGCCTAGGTTTTCAACAGCTCCAGGAACTCCTGTTGGATCCGGGCTCCTTTATCCCTTGCGTACCACGTATGAAGGGCCCTCGAGATATCTTCGTAGTGAAGTCGTTCCCCTTCCGGAAGGTCTTTGTTCTCCATGACCATCCGCTGCGCAGGTCCCGGTCTTGGCCCCCATTGAAAGAGCTCATGCCCCCACCCATTCACCGCGATCAGCTTCGGAATGGAGCGTGTGGTGTTGGTCAGGTACAGGTCCATCAGGTCCGGGTGGGCATCGCGCCCCAAAATGCGCAGGTGAACACCTTTCGCCTCCGAAGCCATGCGAGCGATGAACGGAAGGTTCTGCGCGGCATCTCCACACCATCCCTCCGTAAGCACAAGCCAGGTCTGACCCTCGATCTGCCGAAGTTGCTCGGTCAGATCCGGCCTCAAGGTCAAGGTCCTGTCCCAGCGGTCCATCCGTACGTGGTTCAGGACCGTATATGCCGCCAGGACCTCGGTCTGTTCGTTCCCGGTCGTTCCGTTCCGCATGACCGCCTGACGGACCGCCTCACGGTAGGACAAGTAGTCCATGCCGGAGGCCGCTTTGTTCAAGAGAAATGAGCACAACTCCATCGGCGCTTTGTTCAAAGCGCGTCGCCGGAGCTGTTCTCGTTCATCTTCTTGAAGCGCTCGATGAGCTCTTCATCCGTGTACTGGAGGTTGTCGATCATCGCCCGTGCGTCATCGGCGAAGCGATGATCGGGGAAGCGCTGTATCACCTCTTCATAGGCGGTCTTCGCCTCTCCTTTGGAGCCCAGGTCGTTGTCCAGTGTGAACGCCTTCATATAGTATGCGTCAGCGATCCGCTTCCAGTTCGGATAGTCCTTGATGATCCTTCCATACAAGAGCAGGGACCCCTGGGGGTCGCTCAACCCTTTGGCCACGCCAGCCGCGCGGAACAGGAATTCGGGGGCCATCGTGTCAACCGGGTAGGTTTTTGCGAAGGTCTTGTAAACGTCCAGCAGGGCCCCGGCCCCCTGACGATCGAAATAGGGCTTGGCGAAGAGGGTATCCTCCATCACATGGATCCTCGAAGCCATTTCCGCGGCCTCCATGTGGTGTGGGTCCTTCTGAGGACCGCCGGGACTGTCATCCGCTCCTCCTCCGCAGGCGGTAAGGCCCATTGCGAGCAAGCCGATCGTGAAGTACTTCATCGTTCTCATTTGGACATGGGAAATCGCATCTTGTAGCTGACGTCGGTACGGCCCATGCTGATATCGCGTAGCTTACCCTGCAGCAGTTTGCGGCGCAACAGGGGCAGGCGATCGGTGAACAGCTTTCCGTCCAGGTGATCGTGCTCGTGTTGGATGACACGGGCAGCGAAGCCAGTGAATTCCTCCTCCAGTTCCTCGAATTTTTCGTTCTGGTACTCCAGCACGATACGCGGCTGCCGAAGCACCTCCTCCCGAATATTCGGAATGCTCAGGCAGCCCTCCTCCATGGGCCACTTCTCCCCATCCTCCTCCACGATGTACGGATTGATGAAGACACGCTTCATGCCAGCCAATAGGGTGCGTTCAGCTTCCTCCAGCTCTTCGTCATCGGCAAACGGGGAGGCATCGATCACGAACAGGCGTATGCTCTGCCCGATCTGTGGCGCGGCCAATCCCACCCCATTGGCTGCATACATGGTCTCGAACATGTCGCCGATCAACTGGTCCAGATCGGGGTGATCGGGTCCGATGTCCTGGGCCATGCGCTTGAGGACAGGGTCGCCATATGCACGAATGGGAAGGATCATAAGGGGCGCAAAAATACGGTCGGGAGTCGGCAGTCCAGAGTCGCGAGTCGCGAGTCAGGAGTCGGAAGTCAGCAGTGGGCAGTGGGCAATAGGCAGTTCGCAGTAGGCGTCCCGTTCAGCGTTCAGCCTTTCCTCGTGAGCCAATCCTGCAGGATGATGGTGGCGCTGATGCGGTCAAGCTGGGCCTTGTCGCGCCGGGCCATGCGGCCGATTCCGCTCTCCAGCACGGCCTGTTTCGCCAGGCTACTGGTGAAGCGTTCGTCCGCGGTCTCCACCCATTTGCCGGGGAAGGCCTTGCGCAGCTGTTTCAGGAAGGCCTCCACGCCGGCGGTGGCATCGGTGGGCCTTCCGTCGAGCCCCATCGGCAGCCCCACCACGAAGCCATCGACCTCCTCCCGGGCCAGGTAGGCGTTCAGGTAGGCGAGCACCTCCGCGGTGGGCACGGTGTCCAGCGCACTGGCGATGATCCGCAGGGGGTCGGTCACCGCCAGT
>JAGQVN010000345.1 GCA_020437905.1 Flavobacteriales bacterium | reverse complement strand
CGTCCCAGCGGGCCAGGCCATCGGTGGGCACCCCGCCGATCATGTTGAAGGAACCGGCGATGTAGAGCGTGTCGTGCCACCAGAGCATTTCGTTCACGGCATGGTTCACGCTGCCCGCTGTGCCGCCGCCCAGGTCGTACCAATCGGTGCCGTCGAAGGCGACAATTCCATTCCCTGGATTGTCGGGGTGTCCTGTAGAACCAGTGCTGAAGACGCCTGCCATGTACAGCAGGCCATCATGGACCTCCAGCCGATAGACCCACCCTAGTGACCCCAGGAAACCATTGCCGCCATTGAGCCCTTCCCAGGCGGTGCCGTTCCAGCGCGCGATGTTGTTGCCCAATGGCCCCGCGAAATTACCCGCGATGTACAGCATGCCATTGTACTCGGCCACATCCCCGATGGCATTGCTGGCCTGTACAGAAGTGATATCCGGCAGGTCATGCACGGGGTACCAGCGGGTGCCATCCCAGCGGGCCAGGCCCAGCGCCTCTACGGTATCGATCTGGTTGAACCAACCGGCGGCATAGAGGCCATCGGGCATGGCGCGCAGGCCGGCCACAATGGCATCGGCCCCCAGGCCCAGGGGCTGCCATGCGGTGCCATCGAATCGGGCAATGAAGTTCACGGGAGTGGTCCCGGAGTAGGTGAATGAACCACAGGCGTACAGCTCGCCGTTCCAGAACTCGAGATCGGTCAATGGACCCACAGAGCTGATGAAGGGAGAAACACAATCCCAACTATTCCCAGTCAATCCGCAACCCAATGACTGGTAATCCACGCCATCCCATTCAGTAATACACGGGGACATGATGCCATCTGCCATGGCAAAACCACCACCTATCAACATAGAGGTGCCATCGGGTGTGATAGCCATTCGCTGCACACCACTGGTGCTAACTCCGGTCCTTAGCGGCTCAAGCAAGGGCTGACCAAAAGCGAAAGACCCGAGAACTAGGAGAACCGCTAACAGCAGGGAGTGACGCATGCTCAGCGCTGAATAAGCAGCTTTTGTTGTGTCAGGCGGTTGCCCTTGCGATCGACGCAGGAGATCAGATACGATCCGGGTGCCATGGCGTTCAATAGCAATGCGGCATCACCCGGAGTCCCGCAGAGCACCCACCTTACCCGCACCGGCGATGATGATCTTCATGTGCCTAAGCGATGGGCAAAGTAACTAAGCGCCAGGCAGACCACGTATATCGAACATCGCCGAGCCCCATGTGTTATCTTCACAACACCACCGTTCAAAGGTGGTTGAAGGTCATGAAGAACGTCATCCTTCCCCTCGTTGCGATCGGTCTCTGTCTTACAGTGCCTGTCAGTGCTCAGCAGATCGCGCATGTAGCCGGCGGCACGATGCCGGTGCCGGATTCGTTCGAGAAACAGGACTGCAAGGACAACTTTGCGTTCGCCTCCGGCCTGCGCTACGCGTTCACTATTTCCGAACGCTTTTCACTGGGTGTCGGTGCTTCGCACGAGTGGCGTCGGGTGCGTAACCGCATCGGTCCGGAAGGTGATGAAGCGTCATTCCAGGAAGTGGAAGGACGGGCTTTCCTGCTTCAAGCGACCGGTATGTATGACCTGGCGACCTGTTCCAAGGCTTGTGGAGGAACTTTCGGTGTCATGGCAGGTCTGGACCTTTCGATGCCCTACCGGACGAATGCCCAGCGCTTTGATCCGGATGGCTCGGAGGTGGACCTGCGTCCGGATAGCGAGCAGTTCCGTCCGGGTCTGATGATCCGCGCTGGTGTGCGGTATTCCATGCCCATCTGCGATGTGATGGGTCTGTTCATGGAGCCTCAGGTCATGTACCGGGCCGTGCTCGATCGCACCGATCAGGTTGCCTTGTCCGGTGTTGAAAGTGAGCGTGTCGGGGACCGCCTTGGCTTGGGTATGCAAGGGGGCATCTTCCTGAATTTGGGTCAGTGTGCCAAAGGTTCTGCGCAGGACCCGGTCACGCCTTGAGCGATGAAGACCCGGATCGCCTGAGGAATACTTCATCTGGCTGAAATTCTGCTTTCGGGATCGGTACTCGCTCTTGGCAGGCCCGATTGAAATGGAAAGGACCTTACCGTTCCGGATGGTCCTGACGGCACAACGGAATGCGCTGCTTAGGCGTCGAGCACTTTCAGCTTGGCGAAGCGCAACAGCAGTTGCTTCTTACCTGCTTCCGGGAAGAACACGGTCGCTTTCAGGTCAGGTGCCTTGCCCTCGATCTTGATCACCTTTCCCTTGCCGAAGCGTCCGTGCTCCACGGTGACCCCTTCCGCCAGCCCATCAGGCATGACCTCGCCGAGGTCGGAAGTCGCATCGAGCGGGGCTCCGCTTCCGGAGATCCGCTTCAGGCTCTTGCGGGGCGCCGGAGGGCGCAGGCCTGATGGCGAAGGGCCGCTGGAAGCTGAGGAAGGGCCTTTGGGCGCTCTTGGCATCGGATCGAAGGAACGCGAGCGGCTCTGCCAGGGTGGGGAGCGGCGGGCCATGCGACCACCGTCCAGGTCGCTTTGCATGAAGGGACGATCGTTCCACTTGGGAAGCTCCAGGAAGTCGGGATCGATCTCGTCGATGAAGCGACTCGGTTCACAGGTGGTGAGGTTCCCCCAGCGAAAACGTGACACGGCGTACGAGAGCACTGCTCTTCGTTCGGCGCGCGTGAGGGCCACATAGAAGAGGCGGCGTTCCTCCTCCAGGTCCTTGCGGTCATGCACGGCCATCTGGTTGGGGAACAGCTCCTCTTCGAGGCCCACAATGTGTACGCAAGGGAACTCGAGTCCTTTTGCCGCGTGGACGGTCATCAGGCTCACGCGGTCGTTGTCGTTCGGATCATCCTTGTCCGCATCGGTCAGCAGGGCCACATCGATCAGGAATTCCGGCAGGGTCCGGGTCTCCTCGGCGTTCTCTGCTCCATCACCGTCACTGAATTGCTTGATGCCACTAAGTAGTTCCTGCACATTCTCGTAGCGGCTGATCCCTTCAGGCGTGCGATCCGCGAGCAGTTCCTTGAGCAGTCCGGTGCTCCGGGCGACGTGCTCGGCCAGCGCATAGGCACTGTGGGAGCCCAGCATCGTCCGGAAGCTCTTGATCATCAGGACGAAGTCGGCCAGCTTCTTGCGCGTTCCGCTGTGCACATCCAATTCCGGCAGGTGTTCGTGCAACAGGTCCCAGATCGGCAGCCTGGCCTCGGAGGCCGCCACCAGCACTTTATCAAGGGTGGTCTGCCCAATGCCACGGGCCGGGTAATTGATGATCCGCTTCAGGGCCTCCTCGTCGTTCGGATTGCAGGTCAGGCGGAAGTAGGCCAGCAGGTCCTTGATCTCCTTGCGCTGGTAGAAGCTCAGCCCGCCGTATATGCGGTACGGAATGTTGAGCTTTCGCAGCGCCTCCTCCATGGAACGGCTCTGTGCATTGGTGCGGTACAGGATGGCGAAGGCCTTGTTCGGCAGTTGCTCGTTCATCTTCGTCTCGAAGATGGCATTGGCCACGAAGGCGCCTTCCTCATTGTCGCTGAGCGCCCGGTGGACCTTGATCTTTTCACCCTGCGCGTTCTGTGTCCAGATCGTCTTCTTGATCTGTTCCTTGTTCTTGTCGATCAGGCTGTTGGCGGCACCGACGATGTTCTTGGTGCTGCGGTAGTTCTGCTCCAGCTTGTACAGTTCATGATCCGGGTAGTCCCGGCGGAAATTCAGGATGTTCTGGATGTTGGCACCGCGAAAGGCGTAAATGCTCTGGCTGTCGTCGCCCACCACGGTGATGTTCTCGTGGCGGGCCGCCAGGGTCCTGATGATGTTGTATTGGGCCAGGTTCGTGTCTTGGTACTCATCCACCAGGATGTAGCGGAAGCGTTCCTGGTACTTCAGCATGGCTTCCGGGTGATCGCGGAAGAGCAGGTTGGTGTTGAAGAGCAGGTCGTCGAAATCCATGGCGCCGGCACGAAAGCAGCGTTCCGCATATTCCTTGTACAAGGGACCGAGCTTGTCCCGACCGCTGCTCGCATCGGAGGCCATCAACTCGCCGTCCCGGAGATACTCCAACGGGCCGATCAGGTTGTTCTTAGCGATGCTGATCCGTGCGTGGACCTGGTTGGGTTTATAGACCTTGTCGTCCAATTGCCATTCCTTCAGGATGGTCCGGATGACGCTACGACTATCGTCGGTATCGTATATGGTGAAATCGGCCGGGTAACCCAGCTTGTATCCTTCCACGCGAAGTATCCGGGCGAAGATGCTGTGGAAGGTGCCCATCCACAGGTTGGCCGCCTCGCTGCGCCCGACGATGGCCGCGATGCGTTCCTTCATCTCCTTGGCGGCCTTGTTCGTGAAGGTGAGCGCCAGGATGCGGAAGGCGTCCACCTGATGGGCTTTCATCAGGTGGGCGATGCGCACGGTCAGGACCTTGGTCTTGCCCGATCCGGCACCGGCGATGACCATGTTCGGACCATCCATATGCAACACGGCCTGGCGCTGGGCATCGTTCAATCCGTGCAGGTGGTCCATGTGGTCCAAAGTTAGCCCAGGGTGGATGGGCGTCGATGACCGATCAGCGCCTGATCAGGAACTGCATCTGCAGGGCATACACCATGGAAGAGAGAACGGGCCGCACTTCCAAGCCGTGCAGGTACATCAGCCCGGTCCCGAACTGCACGTGCGCACCCAGGTCCACTTTCTGCCGGATGCGGAAGCCGACCTCAGCGGTCGCGAAGACCCTTCCATACGTGGACCCGCGCGCTCGATACGAGCGGTCGAGAATGGTTTGCTCGGTGGTGCTTCCGGCATACTCCAGTTCGCGCAAGCCCACCAGGTTCAACGTGCTCGTGGCCGCGTTGCCGATCTCAAGCATCAGCG
Organism: Flavobacteriales bacterium; assembly: GCA_020437905.1. Lineage (GTDB taxonomy): Bacteria > Bacteroidota > Bacteroidia > Flavobacteriales_F > PHOS-HE28 > PHOS-HE28. The sequence continues at coordinate 3,115 of JAGQVN010000345.1, read as the reverse complement.
TGCCCTGCAAATAGAAGCTGCGCGTGACCGCAGCGCGCCAGAAGTGACCGGCACCCACAGCGATCTCCATTTGCGTGAGTGTGTACAGGTACGACGTGCTCACCAGCGTGTCACCCTGCGCTTCATCCAGGTAATAGAACAGATAGAACAGCCGGGGCATCAGACCCAGGTGGAAGTTCCAGCCCCGGTCACGGGGTTGTTCATCCACCGTCCGGGCAATGGTCACTCGCGGCCCCAGCACCAGGCCGATGGAAGTGCTGTTGAAGCCGAAGTAGAATTTGCTCAGGTCATCCGGAACGGTGGGGAAGCCATCGCGGCTGAACTTGCGCATGTCGTCCAGGCCGAGCGGTCCGTGATCGTCAATGGACACCCCAAGCACGCCGCCAATGCTGCGCAATTTGTACGGTCCCACCTCCTGTTCCTGGAAATAGGAAGGGTCCATTTCGGACTGCGCCTGAGCCATGTATGCACAGGCGGTCATTGCCAGGAGAAGCGCCCAGGAACGCATTCCTGACGAAGGTAGGGGAGTCTCAGCCCACGTAGCGCAGGGAACGACCGGGATAACGCGCCGCCTTGCCCAGTTGCTCCTCGATGCGCAACAGCTGATTGTATTTGGCGATGCGGTCCGAGCGCGAGGCGGAGCCTGTCTTGATCATGCCGCAATTGGTGGCTACCGCCAGGTCCGCGATGGTGCTGTCCTCGGTCTCGCCGCTGCGGTGGCTCATTACGGCGGTGTAGCTGGAGCGATGCGCCAGGTCCACGGCCTCGATGGTCTCGGTCAGCGTGCCGATCTGGTTCACCTTCACCAGGATGCTGTTACCGATGCCTTCGGCAATGCCTTTGGCCAATCGCTCCGTGTTGGTCACAAAGAGGTCATCGCCCACCAGCTGCACACGTCCTCCGATGGCCTCGGTCAGGGCCTTCCAGCCTTTCCAGTCATCCTCGGCCATACCGTCCTCGATGCTGACGATGGGGTAACGGGTGGCCCAATCGGTCCAAAGCGCGGCCATTTCGGTGCTGGTCAATTCATCGCCCGTGCTCTCCAGGACGTAGCGTTCTTTCTTGGCATCGTAGAATTCGGTGCTGGCGCAGTCCAGGGCCAGAACGATGTCCTCACCCGGCTTGTAGCCCGCCTTCTCGATGGCCTGCATGACAAGCTTGAGGGCCTCCTCGTTGCTTGCAAGATCGGGTGCGAATCCACCTTCATCACCCACGTTGGTGGCCAACCCCATGCCCTGCAGCACGGCCTTCAGGTGGTGAAAGACCTCGGCACCCATACGCAGCCCTTGGGAGAAGCTGCTGGCACCCACCGGCATGATCATGAACTCCTGAACATCCACCTTGTTATCAGCGTGCGCTCCCCCGTTCAGGATGTTCATCAGGGGTACAGGCAGCACGTTCGCATTGGAGCCGCCCACATAGCGGTACAGCGGAAGTCCCGCTTCGCTTGCGGCCGCCTTGGCCACGGCCAGACTGACACCGAGGATGGCGTTGGCACCGAGGTTCTGTTTGTTCGGGGTGCCGTCCAGGCTGAGCATGGCCAGATCCACCATCCGCTGGTCGCTGACGCGGGCACCACGGAGTTCCTCGTCCAGGGTGTTGTTCACGTTTTCCACGGCCTTCAGCACACCCTTGCCCAGAAAACGCCCCTTGTCGCCATCGCGCAGTTCCACAGCCTCGTGCGCACCGGTGCTGGCACCACTGGGTACGGCCGCGCGGCCCATGTGGCCTTCGTCCGTGTACACATCCACTTCAATGGTCGGGTTCCCGCGGGAATCAAGGATCTCGCGCGCGATGATCTTGGCGATAAGGCTCATGGTTCAGGCGTTCTGCATGCGCACCTTTCCGGCCGGCGCAGGCGTCTTCATATGTTCGACGAAACGGTCGAAGAGGTATCTGGAATCATAGGGCCCAGGACCGGCCTCGGGATGATACTGCACGCTGAAGATGGGCTTGTTCTTCCAACGGAGGCCTGCCACTGAACCATCGTTGAGATGGTCGTGAGTGATCTCCACTTCCGGGTGTGCTTCAGTGTCAGTACGCTCCACCACAAAGCCGTGGTTCTGGCTGGTGATCTCGTCATGCCCGGTGGTCAGGTCCTTGACCGGATGATTGATGCCGCGATGCCCATGGTGCATCTTGCGGGTCCCCATGCCCATGCTTTCGGCCAGTAACTGGTGGCCCAGGCAGATGCCGAACACCGGAAGCCCGCTATCGCAGATCGCCTTGACCTGCTCCACGGTGCCGGACATCGCAGCCGGGTCTCCAGGGCCGTTGCTCAGCATGATCCCGTTCGGTCGCCATGCCAGCATCTCTTTCAGCGAAGTGTTCATGGGGAACACGCGCACCAGGCAGCCGCGTTCGTTCAGGCATCGGATGATGTTCGATTTCACGCCCAGGTCCAACAACGCCACACGGAACGAGGCGTCCGGATCACCGACCTCATACGCCTCACGCGTGGAGACCGTGCTGCTCAATTCCATGCCGCTCATGTCGGGCGCCTCGGCCAGCTTCCTGCGCAGCACCTCGAGATCCATTTCAGTGCTGCTGATCAGGGCGTTCTGAGCGCCGTTGTCCCGGATGTGGCGCACCAGTTTCCGCGTGTCGATCTCGCATATACCTGTGATCTCGTGCTGTTTCAGATGGTCCTCCAGCGAAGAGCTACCGCCCGGACGGCTCCAAACGTCGCTGAATTTCTTCACGACCAGTCCGGCAATGCGGACAGCTGCGCTTTCTTCTTCGCCGTCCTTGACCCCGTAATTGCCGATGTGGCTTGAGGCCATCACCATGATCTGGCCGGTATAGCTGGGATCGCTGAAGATCTCCTGATAGCCGGTCATGCCGGTGTTGAAGCAGATCTCGCCGGTGGTGATCCCGGGAGTTCCAATGGCGCGGCCCTCGAACACGGTTCCATCAGCGAGCAGTAGGAGGGCTTTGGGGCGGAGGCTGGTGAGCATCGGGGGGCAAAGATATCGGGTGCATTAAAAAAGAAAGGGGCGCCGATGGGCACCCCTTCCAGTTCTGTCGGTCATCGGGATCAGGCGTCCTTGGCTATTCGATCAGAACCTGTTGGCTGTCCAGCGGTATAGCGCGTTCGTCAGCGACCAGCAACAGG
>JAGQVN010000344.1 GCA_020437905.1 Flavobacteriales bacterium | reverse complement strand
TGGCGCGCCTTTGGCCGGAGCGCACCGATGGCGTGTGGCTCTACGTGGAACAGGCCGTGGCCGCGAAGAAGGAGAAACCTTATCGGCAGCGCGTGTACCACGTGCAGCAACTGGACAACAGCACCTTCTCCAGCACCATCCTGAAGATCGAAGGAGGCGAACGCTTCTTCGGCAGCTACGCGGACCCGGCCCTGTTGGACAGCCTGCACGAAGAACTGCTCACCGAACTGGAGGGCTGTGCGATCACCCTGCAGCGGCGGGGCGATGCCTACGTCGGAAGCACGGACGGACGGGCCTGCACGAACGCCTGGGGTGAGGCCACCTACGCCACCAGCGAAGTGACCCTGACCCCTGCCCGAATGATCAGCTGGGACAGGGGCTACAACGATGCCGGTGAGCAGGTCTGGGGCGCCGTGTATGGCGGCTACGTGTTCGATCGCGTGCGATGACCACTATTTCGCCCGCTGATTGGGCAGGTCCACCCGTTCGTCGCTGAAGGCACCGATCCATTGCAAGGTCACTTCGAACCCGCCCTGCATGTTGGTACTCGCGCGCAGCCTGCTGATGTTCACGTCATAGCTCATGCCGATAACCAGCTTGCGCTTGTACTCGAACTGAATCATGGGCACTACTGCATCCGCCCAACGATAGAAACACCCGAGGTAGAATGCGTTGGAAGTTTTGTCGGTGGTGAAGCGCGAGTCCTGCCCAAGCCGTCTTCCGACCAGGGTCCCGAAATGGATCTCCTGGCTTGCTCCTTGTTGCGTGCCGAAGAACTGCGGTTTCCAGGTGTACTTCTCACCTTGGAAGCGGAAGCCTCCATGGACGGTATAACGGCGTAGCAGGACATCCCGATCACTACCGAACAGGGATACGTTAGGCTGTAGTAGATGGAACGCAGCCGCCCCGACCTGGAACTCGGTCCCGCCCTTGAACACGCCCCGCCAACTCACTCCGGCGGCCATATCGAGGAACGACGTGTTCTGGTCCGCCACCACCTCGTTGGTGCCAAGGGACGGATCGAATCCTGCACCGTTGAACTGACTGTCCCAGCGCAGTCCGCTCAACATGGCACTCCGTTGCCCATAGCCGCTTTGGATGCCGAAGGCGAGCATGCTCCGATCGCCCAGCTTCAACCCATAGGTGAAGCTCAGGTCGACCTTGGTATCACCGAACTCGCTCTTTCCAGCCTTGTCGCGGAAGGCACTGAGCCCTACCCCCAGGTACCGTCCGTCCATCTTCCCGCGCAGCAAGGGCAGGTCATAGCTCAAGGCATACGTGCGGAACGGGCTTCCGGCGCTGCTCCATTGGTCGCGATAGATCAGGCCAAGTCGCTGATCGCCGTCGATGGCCCCGGCAAGCGAGGGGTCCAGGACAAGCGGTGCGTTGAAGAACTGGGAGAAATGCACATCCTGACCCGCCACGGTCAGCGGTGCCAGCATCAGTCCTATGTGCATCCAGCGCCTCATCGTACCAGCGTCACGTCACCACGGAGCTCCATTACCGTACCGTCGAGCAGTCGCGCCAAGCCCATGTACACGTACACACCTGAGGCCGCATCCTGACCTCGCGCCCGGCCATCCCAACCGTGGTCCACGCTGTTGGTCCGGAACAGCTCTCCGCCGTAGCGATCGTAGATGATCAGGTCCAGGCTTTCGATGGAGCGGCCCCGCACAAAGAAGACATCATTGGCTCCATCGCCATTGGGAGAGAAGATGTCCGGGATGAAGACGGGCGTGGCGTCCAGAATGCACACGTCCAGGCTCAGGCTGTCGCTGCATCCGCCTTCATTGAATACCACGAGCGAAACGGAATAAGTGCCCGCTGCACCCAGATCATACTCCGGATAGCTGCCAGCGACATACGGCACCATGTTCCCGTTGATCATCCAGTACCCACTGTCCGCATTGTTGCTCAGATCGATGAAAGTGACCTCGCTTTGATCGTATGGCACGCAATCCACATCAGGGTTCACGGAGAACAGTGCGGTGATGGGCGGCCAGCTGGTCAGTTGCAGCAAGGTGTCGAAGGCGCATCCGCTCTGGATCTCGGTAACGGTCAGGAACACATTGTCGCCCGCTTCCCCGGAATATACCGGTCCACTTTGCGGTGGTGAACTGTTCCATTCAAACGCGTAACTTCCAGGTTGTGGCACGCTGGCGGAAATGATCCCGGGTTCTCCATAGCACGCTTGCGGACTGATCGCGAACTCGGGTAAGAAAGGCGGGAACACATCGATCGTCACCGAGTCCGTGACCGCATCAGAGCATCCATCGGAGGTCTGCACGAAAAAGGTGGTCGAAATGCTGGGGCTCACCGTGTGGCTGGCCACCGGGAACAGCCCATTGCTCCACTGGTAGGTGACCACCGCGCCAGGTGCTCCACCGCTGGTCACGACCTCCAGTGTGCTTCCACCCCCATCGCAGATCGGATCCTGGGAGACCAGGAGCTCGGTGCTGAGCGCCGGATGGTCCACGAAGACCAACGTATCCGAAGAGCTGCATGCCCCGGAGCCTACCGTGTAGATCAGGGTGTACGTCCCATCGTTCAGCTGGGACGGATCAAAGCTTGTGGAGGGCAACCCTTGGAACGTACCACCGGGTGGCTCCAATTCCACATCGACTTGAACAGCGTTCGAGCAATACTCCATATCCACCCCACTGATCGTGGCCTGTTCGAAGGGTATCACATCGATGACAAGGGTATCGGTGCATCCAGCGATCGAGGTATACATGATCGTATGTGTACCTGCACCTGCTCCTGCCGGATCGAAAATGCCGATGCTCCCCTCATCGATCCCGGGACCACTCACTTCCGCACCAGGCGGCAGGTCCATTATCACGAACGGTGGATCTTGAACACACACGGTGGTGGGCACATTGGTGAACGCCGCCGGATGGATGACCGCGACCAAGGAATCCGAGCAGGTGTTGGCGAGGTAGGTCACCACATGCACTCCCGGACCAGCAAGTGAAGGATCGAAGAAGTGGTCATCCGGGTTCAGGAACACCCCTGTTCCGAACCAATCACCACCCCACGGAGTACGTCCCGTGGTGTGTTGGTCAAGGATCAAGGGATCCTCATCGGCGCAAAAGAACAGGGTGTCATCATCCACACTGGTCCATCGCACGTACATGACAATGGTATCCACACAACCATTCGGGGCGGCGTAGGTAAGCACGTCCGTGACGTTCCCACCGCCACCGGCCAGGAAGGGGTCGTACAGCCCGGTCAAGGGGTCGACGATGCCGAGCCCGTTCCAAGCACCTCCGGCAGGAGTGCCCGCCGGGCTCAACAGGTAAGGGTCCTCACTGGGACACGAGTTGGTATTGCCTCCAATGTCCACAGGCCTAACGGTGACCTCGATCTGGGAACTACAGCCTTGCAGGGCGTATGTCAAAATGTGCGTTCCCCCTTCGGCCTCGTCCGGATCGAACACGCCGTAGATGGAGTCCACGATGCCCGGTCCGTACCACAGCCCTCCGAACGGACTGACCAAGATGGTATCCGGTACTTCGGACTGGCACAAGGTGTCGAGCATGAGCGGCGCCACGATGTCAGCCACGTTGATCGAAACACTATCCGTGCACGCACCAGCCGAATAGGTCACCACGTAGGAGCCCGCCGCCACCGGATCGAACAGGCCATTGCCCTGCACGAACGGTCCGCTCCAAGTACCTCCCTGGGGCGAAGAGCCTTGCACAAAGAACGGCGGGGTGCCGGGACAAGCGGCTTGCTCCGGACCGGCATCCATGCTGTCCACGGCGACCATCAACGTGGCTGAACAACCATCCGGCAGGATGTACTCGATCGAATGCAGCCCGGGGCCCGCTGTGTCGGGGTCCAGGGTGCCGAGCAGGCTGTCCAGGATCCCTGCTCCAACGAAGTAGCCTCCGGGTGGAGTGGCCACCAGGTCGAAGGCCTGGGCCGACTGACAAATGGCGCCCGGCAACGGTTGGATCTGGGGGTCGATCACATGTACCGTGACGCTGGCCATGGCGCTGGGCCCACCTCCAGTTTGCGATACGGTCACCGTGTAG
>JAGQVN010000343.1 GCA_020437905.1 Flavobacteriales bacterium | reverse complement strand
GCAGGACCGTCTTCATCCATCGTACTTCTGCAAAAGAAGCCGCGCTCCGCATCCCCCTTCCTGGTCTGGTTCCGGCAAGCTATGCGGCTGTAGTGGACATGGCAGGGAGTGAACGGCAGGTGCGCTTCGTGGTGCCTGAATAGGGTCAGCTGATCCCAATGAGAAAGGCCCGGTCGATCGACCGGGCCTTTTTCCTGTGGGGCTCACCCTGTTCGATCCATTCGATCCACCTATCTTCGGGCTCCGTTACAAGTTCCGAAACCGGTATTTCTTACAAGTGCCATGACCTTCTCATTCTCCCTCCACAGATCCCTCCTTCTGCTGACCGTTCTGGGGTCCGCTACCATGGTTGCTTCTCAAACCTTGGTCGACGACTTTAACCGCGCCAATAACAATACGGTCGGTGGGGGCTGGACCGAGACGGAGACAAGTGCTCCAGCGAGTACCCAGGTCGCGTCAAATGAACTCCTAATGGGATCCACCACGGCAGGACGTGACTTCGTCTCGCGGACGACCCCGGGTACCTATAACACCACATTGAACACCAACACATGTGTGCTGACATGGGCTTTCAACATGAGGCAAAGCCGGACGGCGCCCAGCGGATTTGACGGCAGCAATTATGGTGTTGCGGTGTGCCTCGCAGGCAGTAACACGGACCTCCTGCAAGGTGATGGATATGCAGTGGTGTTGGGTAACTCCGGGTCCCCGGATCCCCTTCGCCTGGTGCGATACACTGGAGGACTGGATGCCAACAGCAACCTTACCGCAGTGATCACCGGTCCGAACATCACGAACAACTTCATGGATGTTCGGATCACCTATACGCCGAGCACCAATACGTGGGCCATGTTCTATGCGGACCAGGGGGCCACAGGACCGTTCGGAGATCCAACGCTGGCAGCGACCAGTGCAGGGTCAGCTGTTGACGCTACGTTTACAGGTGTCCCGCTTCCTGCGATCGGATGCTTGTGGAACCATGCTACTTCTGGGACCGATTTTGGCCGGTTCGACAATTTCTATGTTCCTGACGCATGTGCTCCAACGACCACGGTCCAGTTCGTTGGTACGGCCGCAACGGTGTCAGAGACCGGCGTCAGTACAACGCTGACCCTCTCGATCACCGATTTCAGTACCACGTTGGCCACCAGCGTGGATGTGGTCCTCATCAGCGGAAGCGCCTCACGGATCGACAACTACACGACCCAGACCGTCACTTTCCCAGCCAATAGTGGTGCGAACCAGACTTTGACAGTGAACATGACCGACAACGGCGCTTGTGATGGGAGCGGGGTGCTGGTGTTCGAACTTCAGAACGCCACTGGAGGCAACTCGGCCGTTGTGGGTCCACCATCCCAATTCACCTTGACCGTGACCGACAACGAACTGACCTCGAACATCCTGATCGACCGACAGGCGTTCGATGGCCTCGGTTCGGATACCTGGGCCATTACCGCTGGAGCGGGCAACATCAGCACCGCAACGGGTGGGGCCGATTTCCCAGCCTCGGAACGGATCCTGAGCGGTACCGCGTCCTGGCAGGTGAATGATGCCAGTGCGACCCTGGACCTCGGAACGATCGATGTCAGTGAGTACGACAATGTCGTCGTTACAGCCCGTGTCTCCTCCACGGCATTGACATCCGGGAACGGAGCCGACAATGGTGATGTCGTCGACTTCTTCCTCGATCTGGATGGCGGTGGATTCCCTGGATCTGCGGATATTCGGATCGAAGGGAACGGGAATGCGAAGTGGGGCTATTCCACCGGTACTGGGGTTGCTTCCACCACCGCGGGAACACCGGTGACCTTCCAACCTGCCGGTGGCGGGTTCCGGACCACTGATGGCTATTCGTTCGTGGAGATCTCCATCCCTGGTGGCACGAACACGATCGCCTTGCGGATCTCCGCATTGAACAACGCAGCGAACGAGATATGGAATGTGGAGGACGTCGAGGTCCGTGGCGATCTTTGCCGTCCGATCTGGTACAGCCGGGCGAGTGGTTCGGAGGCAGACCCCATTTGGAGCCATACCCGGACCGGCGCTGGCGGTGCCGCCACATTCGACAAGAACGCCACGGCCGTCGTTCAAGCATTCCACACGATCACCACGGTAGGTGCCACGTTGGACCTGTACGACCTGGATGTCGAGACCGGATCGAACATGGCTTTGGGTGCCACAGCGCTCTCGATGCACGGCACCGAGCTGAACATCGACGGTCCCCTCACCATGAGCGGCGGCTCGATCGCTTTCGTGGGTGGATCCGCGGCCGAACTGAACGGTACACAGAGCCTGGTGGCGGACGACCTGACGTTGGACAATCCCGGCGGTCTGGACCTGAACATCGATTCGTTGGGGATCCGTGGAACGCTGCAACTGGACGATGGCAACTTCGATGCAACAGGTGTGGTCGTCTCCTTGGAAAGTTCATCAACGGCAACAGGACGCCTGGGGCCTGTGGGGTCCGGAGCGACTTACTCGGGCTTCCTTCGAGTGGAAAGGCATATCCCGGCCGGTGTCACCAATTGGAGGACATTGGGAAGCGGTGGTCTGCAGGGTCGTACGGTAAGCAACTGGCACGATGATTTCATCACCGCCGGTTACCCGCTGAGCGACTACTTTCCATTCCTTGTGGATGGGGATAACTGGCCGAGCGTTCGAGCGTATGATGAGACCGATCCCGGAACTGCACTGCTCGATGGCTTGGAGGGTCCGACAGATGCCAACGACCCGCTTACGGTCGGTAAAGGTTTCGTGGCATGGGCCGGGGATGGCTTGAACACGACCGGCGCATTCGAGATCGACCTGAGGGGAACCCCGGTTATAGCGAGCACGCCGGTGACGCTGCCGATGACCTACACCGACACCAGCACCCCGCTGGTGGATGGTTGGAACCTGGTCTCCAATCCGGTCGCCTCACCCATCGACTTTGGACTGCTGAGCCTGGGCGCCGATGTGGAGAACGAGTTCTGGATCTTCGATCCGGTGAGCGGTAACAATGTGTTCTGGAACGAAACCCTGAACACCGGCAGTAGCGTGATGAACGGCAATATCCAAAGCAGTCAAGGCTTCTGGCTGCATGCCACCGGAGCCGGAGTGACCACGACCGTTAGCGAGAGCGCCAAGACGCTCGATCCGAACGGAGGAGCGCCTTTCGGAGGTATGCAACTGCAGACCGACCCTTTGGTCCGATTGGGCTTGAGCAGCGGTATCAACGGGTTCAGCGACGAGACCCTGCTGCACTTTGGTGCGGGGGATCCGACCAACGACGTTCTGGATATGGAGAAGTTCACCTTTGCACACCCCGAAGCGCCTCAGTTGTACAGTGCTTCTGCTGATGGGGTGGACCTGGGTTTGAACGCTTTCGGTCCGGTAACCGGTCCGAACGACATTCCGCTCAAGGTGAAGGCGGCCGTCACAGGTACCTACACCCTGGAAGTAATGCAATCCACCCCGGCCATGGATGATCTCTGTGTGGTGTTGGAGGATCTGCAAACAGGGACCTTGACGCCGGTCGTCCTCGGAGCGACCTATGACTTCATGCTTGACGCTTCTGCACCGGCGGAACCGGCGCGATTCGTGCTGCACATCAGTACGCTTCCGGAAGGGATGCTGGCGGCATCGTCCGTTCAGGTTTCCGTTGGTGAACCCATCCAGTTCAATAGCAATGCTGACGCAGGTACCGATGTGAGCTGGGACTTCGGTGATGGCACCATCAGTGTGGATCCCGATCCGATCCATAGCTACTCGCAGATCGGCACCTTCACGGTGGTCATGACCCTGGATCGAGATGGATGCATGGTCATTCAGGAGGAGGACATCGAGGTGCTACTTTCCACGGGATCCGCCGAGGTGCTTGCAGAAATGGCCCATATCTGGACGGATGGCAACGACGTGATCGTGGACCTGGACTTGCCAGCCACGGATGAGTTGCTTGTCTCGGTACACGATGTCCTGGGCAGGATGTTGGCGGAACAACGTGCGTCCAGTGCCACTGGGCGGCTGCGGATACCGGTCCAAGGCGTTGCTGATGGTGTGGTGATCGTACGACTGATCACGGGCAATGATCAACGCGCCGTGCGCCTCCCCTGGTTGCAATGATCGCAAGTTGATAAGAACGAGCAGGGCCCCGGTTCCGGGGCCTTGTCTTTTTTCATACGTTCGCTCAGCGCTCCGACGGTCGGAGCCTTATCATACGGAAGGATGTCGCTATCGATCAGATCGCTGCAGGTGGCCCTTTTGGGCGTGGCCTTGTCGTGCTCGGGATGCCTGACCATCGAGGAGCACTACGTATTCAAGAAGAACGGTTCCGGCAACATGGAATTCGTTGTTGATATGAGCGCCCTTGCAGAGATGATGGATGGCCTGTCCAAAATGGGAGGAACGGAGGGCAGTAGTGATGAGGGTATGGGAGACATGGATATGGCCTCCAGTGCCGATCGGTTGCGCGAGATCCCGGGTATCAGCAAGGTGAAGTTGAACAGCAAAAAGACCTTCGTGCAGCGGGTCTCGTTCAAGTTCCGGGATGTGACCGCGTTGAACAAGGCCTTGCGCATCCTCATGCCTGACAGTCTGGATGCGGAGCACGATTTTTTTACCTGGGATGGCAGCACGTTGGTGCGCACGAACAATGGACACGCAATGGAGCTGGGAGAGGATATGGCGGACGATGATGCGGACGATCGGGAGCAGGCTGAGGCCTTTCTGAAAGGAATGAAATACAAGTATTCCTTCCGGTTCGCGTCGACCGTTGCCGATCGCACCGTTGCTGAGGGGATGTCGGTGGATGCGCCCAGCCCCAGGGAGCTACTTCTGGAAACGGATTGGTCCGCGATCATGACCGATCCGGGAGCGCTGGACCTCAGGATCCGATTGGACAAGTAGGGACCATGGAGAACCAACTGGCCAATGCGATCCGGCTGGCTGCCAAGGTCCACAAAGGGCAGACCGACCGCCTTGGGAAGCCGTACATCCTTCATGTGATGCGGGTCATGATGCGCGGTCACGACTTGGAGGAGCAAGTGCTGGGAGCACTGCACGACGTGCTGGAGCGTTCAGACCTTACGTTGGCGGACTTGGCCAAGAAGGGATATCCGGACCGCATTCTGCGTGCCTTGGACCATATCAGCCGGCGCAAGGAAGAGGATTACGCGGGATACATCGACCGCGTAATGAACGACCCTTTGGCCGTTCGGGTCAAGGTACATGACCTGGCGGATAAGATGGACCTGAAGCACGTGGAAAGTCTCGAACCGAACGACGTTAAGCGCTACAACAGACAATTGGCCGCCTATCACAAGCTGAAGAAGGAGGTGGAGGCAGCCCGATCCCGAATGACCATCAAGGGAAAAGCCTAGCAAGCTCCGGCACCCGGTATCTCCGTTCGGTTATCTTTGCCGCTCATTTTCAACAGACTATGTACAAGCATCTGCTTTTCGGGCTCACGCTTTCCTTGCTGACCGCCTGCGGGGGGGACCCCTCCGGATCGACGGTCAAGACCGGTCAGGACTCTACGGTAGTCGCCGACACGTTCGCATGGGAGGTCGATCAATTCGCTGATATCCGAGTACTGCGATACCAGATACCGGGATGGGATCAGCTGCCTCTGCAGCAGAAGAAACTGGCTTACTACCTGACCATGGCCGGCTTGAGCGGAAGGGACATCATGTGGGACCAGAATTACAGGCACAACCTGAAGATCCGCAGGGCGGTGGAGAAGGTCCTTCAGAACTATGAAGGCGAACGCAGCGGGGCGGAATGGGAAGGCTTCCTGACGTATGCCAAGCAGATGTTCTTCGCCAACGGTATCCACCATCACTATGGCATGGAGAAGTTCGTTCCGGCTTGTTCGCAGGGCTATTTCGAAGGTTTGCTGGTCGCTTCCGAGGCGGCCCTTCCCCCGGACATCCTGGCGACGATGTACGATGCGGAGCAGGATGGGAAGAAGGTGAGCCTGGATGCCAGCAAGGATCTGGTTCTTCACTCGGCGATCAATTTCTACGGGCCGGATGTCACCGAGAAGGAAGTGGAGGCATACTACGCCGAAGTGAAGCAGGCGGCCACGGACAAACGGCTGTCCTTCGGCATCAACAGTCAGGTGGTGCGCGGTTCGGATGGAAAGCTCACCGAAAAAGTGTGGAAGATCGGTGGCATGTATGATGCGGCCTTGAAGGAGGTCGTGAAGTGGCTGGAACTGGCCAGAGAGGTTGCCGATACGCCTCAGCAGGCGGAAGCCCTTGGTTTGTTGATCGATTACTACCGGACCGGCGACCTGGCCACTTGGGACGCCTTCAATGTGGCCTGGGTGCAGGATACCGACAGCAAAGTGGATTTCATCCATGGGTTCGTTGAGGTATACAACGATCCGCTCGGCAAGAAGGGATCGTACGAATCCATCGTGGAGGTCACCGATCCGGAAGCCACCAAGAACATGCGCGTGATCCAGGACAATGCGCAATGGTTCGAGGATAGCTCGCCCTTGATGCCGGAGCACAAGAAGAAGAACGTGGTGGGGATCACCTATCGCTTCATCAACACTGTGGGAGAGTCCGGTGACGCATCACCGAGCACCCCGATCGGCGTGAACCTGCCGAACGCGAACTGGATACGTGCGGCCCATGGTTCCAAGAGCGTCAGCCTTGGGAACATCGTGGATGCCTATGACAAAAGCTCCGGGGCCAGCTCTCTGGAGGTCTTCTGCCACGATGAGGAGGAGATCGCCCGGACAAAGGAGCACGGTACGTTGGCAGGTAAACTGCACACCGCGCTGCATGAGGTGGTCGGCCATGCCAGTGGCCAGTTGGAACCTGGGGTGGGGGAGACCGATGAGACCCTGAAGAACTATGCCAGCACGCTGGAAGAGGGACGAGCGGACCTGGTCGCGTTGTATTTCATCATGGACCCCAAGCTGGTCGAGCTCGGTGTGATGCCATCGCTGGAGACCGGAAAGGCGGAGTATGACAGCTACATCCGGAACGGCTTGCTCGTGCAGTTGCGTCGCTTGAAACTGGGCGATGACATTGAGGAGGCGCATATGCGGAACCGCGCCTGGGTAAGTCGCTGGGTATTGGAGAAAGGTGCCGCAGATACGGTCATTGCTGTCGTTGACCGGAACGGCGAGACGTACTACGAGATCCGGGATTATGAGCGGCT
>JAGQVN010000033.1 GCA_020437905.1 Flavobacteriales bacterium | reverse complement strand
CGCTCCTCTACCCACGGTCGCGGGGATCGCCGAGGGATGGCATCTTTGCCCGGTGCACGATCGATTGGCATTCAGCAAATGGGAGGGTGCGGGGAACGACTTCATTGTCATTGACGACCCGGAACGGACCCTGGCCGAAGGTCTCGGTCCGGCGATAGGCAGGCTCTGTGACCGTCATTTTGGGATCGGGTCCGACGGTATCCTGCTGATCCAACCTGCGATCGACGAAAAGCTCGATTTCGAAGTGGACTTCATCAACCCGGATGGAAGCAGGAGTTTCTGCGGGAACGGCAGTCGCTGTGCTTTCGGCCATTGGGCGGGACAGGTAACGGGTCGGGATACGGCATGCTTCAGGGCCATTGATGGCATCCATGAAGCGGCATGGCTTGGGAAGGAGGTGGCCATTTCCATGTTGGGAACGGAAGCTCCAGAAAGAATTCGGGAGGATGTCGATCAACTCCACACCGGCTCTCCCCATCTCATCTGCTGGGTGGATGACCTGGATGGTTTGGACCTGCGTGCTCAAGCCCACCTGTGGCGATACGGTCCACGCTATGCGAGTGCAGGGATCAATGTGAATTTCGTCCGGTCCGAAGGTGGCCGATTGTTCATGCGCACGTACGAACGTGGCGTGGAGGATGAAACGCTGAGCTGTGGTACCGGGGTCACAGCTGCGGCCCTGTCCGCGCTTCATCGTGGTCTGGCGAAGGGAAGGGTGTCCGTTCGAACGCGTGGCGGGAACCTGCAGGTCGAGGCATCCTTGGATCCTGATGGTCGGGCTTCAGGAATTCGACTTATCGGACCGGTCCGACACGTATTCTCGGGGACCTTCGAACCCAGTAACTTCCTATGACCCGCCCGCGCACCTGGGCCTTGGTCCTTGTCCTCGTCTTGTCGGCCATGCTTTCCGGTTGGTACGGATATCGCATGTACCAGCGGATCATGGTTTCCCCGTTCTTTCATGGGCCGGGTGTCATTCCGATCCAAGTCCCCACCGGGGCCAGCATGGCTGAACTGCTTCAGATCCTCGCCCAGCAGGAAGCAGCGACAGATACCGCCTTGTTCCGGGCGTGGTCGACCCGACGTGGGTTTCTGACACCAAGACCGGGGAACTATTTGTTGGTCCCAGGTTCCAGCTTGAACGACCTGGTGCTGAAGCTTCGATCCGGGGAACAAGATCCTGTCAGGCTGACCCTGCACGGTGCCCGGAACATGGAAGAGGTGGCCGCCAAAGTGGCCAAGGTCCTTGAACCCAGCGAGGATCAGCTGCTGCACGCCTTCCGGGATACCAGCCTGCTCCTGTCACTGGAACTGCGCCCTGAAGAGGTCCAGCTCGTGTTCCTGCCGAACACTTATGAATTCTGGTGGAACGTTTCGGCCGAGGGATTTCTGCGAAGGATGGTCAGGGAGCATCGTTCCTTTTGGACGGAGGAGCGATCGCTCAGGGCGGATTCCCTTGGGCTGACCCCTTTCGAGGTTGGGGTCTTGGCATCGATCGTGGAGGCCGAGACGAACATGCCCGAGGACGCTCCGATCGTCGCTGGCGTGTATCTGAACCGCCTGCGTATCGACATGCCATTGCAGGCCGATCCGACCCTGAAGTTCGCGTTGCGCTTGGACAGTGTGGCCCGTGTGTTGGATCGCGATAAGGGGGTGGTATCACCATATAACACATACACACATCGTGGTCTGCCACCTGGCCCGATACGGATCCCGGGCCCGCGATCGATCGATGCCGTTCTGTTCGCACCTCGACACAAGTTCCTGTACTTCTGTGCGAAGGAGGACCTGAGCGGATACAGTCATTTCTCCAAGAGCTACAGCGAGCACCTGCAGCACGCCCGGCGATATCAGCGCGCTTTGAACGCGCGAAGGATCTTTCGGTGATCGTCCATGAGCGATGGACCGGGCTCGCCCAATGATCCTAAATTCGCGCCGACCCGATCAAAACATGAGCAAGATCAAATTCGGTACGGATGGATGGCGAGCGATAATCGCCAAGGAGTTCACCACGGACAATGTGGCTCGTGTCAGCGTTGCCGTAGCCAAATGGGTGAAGGAGCAGCAGCCCGAGGCTCCGACTGTGGTGATCGGTCACGATTGTCGCTTTGCAGGGGAGCTGTTCGCCCATACTGCTGCCAAGGTCTTTCTTGCTTCGGGAGTTCGTGTCCACATGGCGGAGGGTTTCGTGACCACACCGATGGTATCCCTGGGAGCGCAGCGCCTGAAGGCGGCCGTAGGCGTGGTATTGACCGCCAGTCACAACCCCCCCTCGTACAATGGCTACAAGTTGAAAGGGATCCATGGTGGCCCGTTGGTCCCGGAACAGGTGCAGCAGGTCGAGGACCTGATCCCGGACGAGCATGGGATGGACCTGGAAAGCATCCTTCTGGATGAAGCCCGGTCGACCGGAAAGCTTCAGATCGTCGATCTGGAGACGATGTACGCGGAGCATGTGAGGGCTTCCTTCGACCTGGATGCCATCAACTCGTCGGGGTTGAGATTGGGCTATGATGCCATGTACGGTGCAGGTCAACGTGTACTCCCCCGGGTCCTGCCGAACGTGACCCTGCTTCATTGCGAGGAGAACCCCTCGTTCATGGGTCAGGCCCCTGAGCCGATCGCCAAGAA
Organism: Flavobacteriales bacterium; assembly: GCA_020437905.1. Taxonomy (GTDB): domain Bacteria; phylum Bacteroidota; class Bacteroidia; order Flavobacteriales_F; family PHOS-HE28; genus PHOS-HE28. The sequence continues at coordinate 4,447 of JAGQVN010000033.1, read as the reverse complement.
CCTGAACGAGTTCGGTCAGTTGATAAGGACCGATGGATTGGATAGCGGTCTGGCCACGGACGGAGATGCGGACCGGATCGGCCTTTTCAATGGAAAAGGGGAGTTCGTGGATTCACACCACATCATCCTACTGTTGATCCATTACCTCGTCAAGTACAAAGGCTTCAAGGGGAAGGTCGTGGTCGCGTTCAGTGCAACACCGCGGGTGAAAAAGATGTGCGAGCATTACGGATTGGAGTATCACGTGGTCAAGATCGGCTTCAAGTGGATCTGTGGCATCATGATGAACGAGGACGTCCTCCTTGGAGGGGAGGAAAGTGGAGGTATCGCCATCAAAGGACATATCCCGGAACGGGATGGTATCTGGATGGGGTTGACGATCTGGGAGTTCATGGCGAAGAGCGGAAAGTCCCTGGATGATCTGGTTCAGGAGGTCTATGAGATCGTGGGACCCTTCTTTTATGATCGGAACGACCTGCATATCACGGAAACGAAGAAGACGGAGGTCCTGGCCAATTGCGATTCCGGGGCGTATACCTCATTTGGTGAGTTCCGGGTCCAACACGTGGAGACCATTGATGGGTACAAGTTCCACTTTGAGAACGACCAATGGTTGATGATCCGTGCAAGCGGGACGGAGCCGGTGCTTCGCTGTTACGCGGAGAGCACGGACATGGCAGGAACACGGAAGATCCTGGAGGCATGCAGCAGGACGATCGGGGTCTAGGGTCCTAGAGCTTCACCAAAGGGCCCCGCTCCAGTACGGTGCCGCTGGCATCCTTGAGCATCACGAGATAACGACCCGCACCCAGATCGGACAGGTCCAGATCAATGACCCCCGAATGCTCGATCGGTATATCTCGCACACGTACGGGTCGACCCAGGGCATCCAAGATCTCCAAGACCCGGACATGTTCAGTTACGCCGACCAATCTGGCGTTCAGGTCCGTGGGGTTCGGGAACAGTTCCAATGGCTCGATCCCATCGCTACTGCGGAGCACGGTCACTGTCGGACTATGTTCCATGGTACCATCCTGATCGAACATCGCCAACCGATAGAAGGCAAGTCCCAAGGGCGGGTCCTCGTCGATGGCACGATAATCAATAAGGTGTAAGCTCTCTCCAGCAGCGGTACGCTCTGCAACGGGAACAAAGGCGAAATTGTCCAGGCTTCGTTCGACCACGAAGCGCTCGGAGGCCTGTTCCGAGGCGGTGACCCAATCGATCACATTGACCGGACCTTGTGCATAGGCCCGAAGATCTACGAGTTCGATAGGGAGCACACCGATATCGCCAACACCGCTCGCATAGCCATAGAACCACCTGCTGAAACGTTGGCCGTCCAGCAATGAGGTCGTCTTGTATTCGACGCGCACCCTCCACTTGTATCGGATGAACCCCGGAGTCTTGTAGATGAGCTCCTTGATCTCGGTACCCCCGACACCAAGATCGGTCCATGCCGCTCCCATGCCGGTGCTGGCCACACTGTTGGTGATGGGCCCTCCGGAGAACGGTTGCCCTTCAAAGACCACCTCCCACTGCAACCGACCCGGACTGCGATGCATGGGGCTGCGCGCGAAATGGCCGATCCCGAAGAAATCAGGGTTCGAAAAATCCATGCAGTTCGTTGCCAGGGGGGAACTCAGATCGGCTTGGTACTGGCGGGAGATCCGATTGAGCGAGTAGGCCCTGTTACCGCGATGCCATCTCCAAGAACCCTCCGCGGCGAATGCAGGGGCTGCAAGTGGTCCTCCTCCGATCACATCGGAATATCCGTCGCCATCCAGGTCACCTCCACCTGCCACAGCGGCCCCGAATTGGTGACCGGCGACATTGCCCTGGATACCGTCGTATGCGAACGGCTGGATACCGCTTGGTGATCCGCGATAGACCAGGACCTGACCTTCATCCACCTGGGTTCCAGTATTCTCGTAGAGCGGCGCTCCAACGACCACATCCGCATACCCGTCACCGTTGATATCCCCTGCTTCTGCCACGCTTGAACCCAATCGCGCATCCGCCCAATTACGCTCCAATGTGGTCGATCCGGCGGCAACGATCCCGGCCGGTGAACCGTAGAAAACGAACGCTGCGCCCTCATCGATCTGCCCATTGCTGTACAGTGGCGCGCCTACCACCACGTCATAGAACCCGTCCCCATCCGTGTCACCGGCCCCGGCGACGCTGGTGCCGAACCGTGCGTTCGCCGAGTTGATCTCCAGCGAAGTGGCGAAGGGGGTCACGATGCCCAATTCCGATCCGTGATAGATGAAGACCATGCCTTCGTTCACCTGGCCGTTCTCCTGCTCAGGTGAGCCCACGATCACATCGGAGAACCCATCTCCGTTCACGTCACCTGCCGTACCGACGCTTGCGCCAAAAAGATCCGCGGCGGAGCCATCGTTCAAGGTGGCATGTATCCCGGTGCCGATACCGGCTGCGCTACCCAGATAGATCATGGCCAACCCACCACCCGGTGCACCTATGATGATATCCGCATAGCCATCCGAATTGATGTCCCCTGTCGTATGCACGGAGGTCCCGAACTGGGATCCAGCCGGGCCGTTCAAGATCCGGGACGCGACCGGGTTGAGCCCCGCCGGCCCTCCGTGATGAACGAAGATCCTTCCTCCGGTCCCGATGTTGGGAGCGCCGATGATCACATCCGCATAGCCATCCCCGTTCACATCACCGGCTGACGCAACGCTCGTTCCCAGCGCACCTCCTGCGGAATTGGCTTCGAGCACCAGATCGGGCGAGGCACCCGGGCCGATCGCGCTACCATAATGGATCCATGCCAAGCCTTCACCTGCCTGACCGTTCGAAGCCAACGGGGCACCAACGACCAGGTCCGAGAAGCCATCCCCATTGATGTCACCTGCATTGGCCACACTCCGGCCCAACTCCATGTTCGCAGCACCGCCGAACGCATCGCTCGAACTGGTCATCGACATGTAATAGGGACCTCCATGATAGATGAAGGCGGCCCCACCGTTCCCGTAGATCTTCGCCCCAATGATCACGTCCGAATAGCCGTCCCCGTTCACATCGCCGGCGGTGCTCACACATTCACCGAGGTTCGCTCCGACATTGTTCTCATCGAATACAATGAAGGCATTGCTCGATATCCCTGTACTTGAACCGAGGTACAGGGAAGCGATCCCTTCGGTCGCTTGAGGGTTCGAGAACTGCGGTGAGCCTACAAGCAGATCCGCGTATCCATCCCCGTTCACATCGCCCGCGGTACTCACCCAACGACCCATCCATGCATTGGCTTGGTTGCTTTCCAGGACAATGCGAGGTACCGGATCTAGACCAGCTGCGGTCCCATGATAGACGTAGACCTGACCCTCGTTGGCCTCTCCATTATTATCCCGGTACGCACTTACAGCGACATCGCTATATCCGTCGCCGTCGACATCACCGGCACAGGCGACGCTCCAGCCATAGGCCGCCAGGTTCTGCAGGCTGCCGGTGAGCAGGAGGTCATGCGGGGGGTTGAAACCGCCACCCAAACCGGTGGGGCCACCGTACCAGATCAAGGCCGCACCTTGATCGTTACCGCCCGGTGTGACGACCCATTTGGACGCGCCGATGATCACATCATCATAACCATCCCCATTGATATCTCCGGCTCCGGAGACCGAACGGGAGAAGTGGGCGCCCGCCTGTTGAGGCTCGAGCCGATGGAAGGGTACATTGGTCAGTCCTGCTGCGGAACCCAGATAAATGAACGCAGCTCCCTCCTGATAGGACGGGTATTCAGCCAGATAGGCGCCGACCACGACATCACTGTATCCGTCGGCATTGATGTCGCCCAATGTGGCCACATTCGAGCCGAAATTGTCCCCGGCATGGTCGGGTTGTAGGATCAGATCGGGAAGATTGGCTATCCCTGTTGCGGAACCATAATAGATAAAGGTGGCACCTTCGCTGAGCTCATTGATCGGGTCGGATTCCCAGTTCCTGACACCGACCATGAGGTCGCTGTAACCATCCCCGTTCACGTCCCCTGCGGAGCTTACCGCGCTACCCATCTGGGCACCTTGTTGACCGCCATCCAAAAGCACGTCCTCCGTAGCTCCGATGCCATTAACGGATCCGTAATAAACGAACGCTGCCCCAGCGTTGGGAAAGCCGAAGTCGGCCAACCGAGCTCCGACGACGACATCGCTGAATCCGTCGCCGTTCAGATCACCTGCGGTGGCAACGCTGACGCCGAACTCGATCCCTGAGATCGCGGAGATAAGCGAACGGCTCGGGTTGGACGATACCGGATCGATCGTCAGTGGGTACGTTGCGGTCGCATCATCCACCACGATCTGCAACCACCTTTCGCCCCCTTCGCTGGAGAGCTGGAAGGCAGCATCCAAGGCCTTCCCGGTGGCATCCCAGACGGCCAGCTCATCGTAGCTTACTACCACGTGTCCGTTCCGGTCCTTGAACT
>JAGQVN010000342.1 GCA_020437905.1 Flavobacteriales bacterium | reverse complement strand
CCGCTTGCGGGCACATCCCTAGGCGGAAGTACCACCATCAGCTACGACTACAAGGTCGCGAACTGGTCGGCAAATACGTCACCAACTCCAACCCCATGGGGTTCATTCACGGTGGAATATGGCCCGACGGCATCCGGACCATGGACGCCCATTGCCACTGTAGCGAATGAGGTCCAGAATCCAGCACCGGTCCCTTGCATCAGCAAGAACCACGTGTTCACGCCGCCTCCAGGTGCATTGTATCTGCGCTGGAATGCTGCTTGGACAGCTGGTGACTACTACTTGAACTTCGATAACATCGTGGTCTTCGAGACCCCTCCTCCTCCATGCACCGGCACGCCCACCCCGGGCAACACGACCGGGCCTGATCTTGCCGGAAACGGTGTACCCTTCAGCCTGGGCCTGCAGAACGCGACCTCCGGGACCGGCGTGACCTATCAGTGGTTCGTGAGCACGGTCGGGGCCGGCGGCCCATGGACGCCCTTCGGCACCAACACCCCCACCGTGAGCACCAGCCAGACGGTGGACAGCTGGTATTACTGCGAGGTGACCTGCACCACCGGTCCGAACACGGGCAGCAGCAACGTGCTGGCCGTGGAGGTGGTCCCTGTGAATGTGGTGCCCTTCAGTGGCAGCAACAGCTTCGCCTGCGGTACGAACATGGTGCTGCAGGACCACAATGGCAATGGCAATTACAGCGCTGGCGCGGACGGGTTCACCGTGCTTGACGCCGGGGTTGCCGGTGTCGTCAACATCACTGGCACGTACGATACCGAGAGCTGCTGCGATCGGGTACGCATCTACGATGGTGTGGGTACCGGTGGCACCGAGCTTGAGAACTACGCTGGAACTGGGTCGGTCAACTTCACTGGCGCGCCCGGACAGACCGTGACCGTCCGTTTCACTTCCGATGGGTCGGTCAATGGTCCGGGGTTCGACTTCCTGGTGACCTATACCGGTACTTGTGCGCCATCCTGCTCCCAGCCCGTGAGCAACACGCAGAACGTCGTGGAGACCGATTGCATCACAGGCCAGTTCAGCGTGGACGTATCGCTGGACGCGCTGGGGGATGCCACGGACGTGGACTTCCTGGTGGACGTGAACGGCGGCGGGCCCACGGTGTTCCCGGGCGGCCCCTACAGTGCGCTTTCGCCTCCGAACTACAACCTGGGTCCCTTCAACAACGGGGATGTGGTGGACATCACGATCCGGCACAACCAGGACAACACCTGCAACCTGGCCTTGGGGTCGTTTGAGAGCAGCCTGGCCTGCCCGGGTGTCTGCGGGCTTGGCATCGGGATCCCTGATGCCAGCTGTCCTGCCACCACGGATGCACTTCTTTCCGTGGTCGCTCCCGGAACACAACTCGGCACCGATGTGGTATTGGAGTCCGTGGACCTCATCATCGACCACACCTTCAACGCCGACCTGGAGGTCCGACTGACCTCGCCGAACAACGTGACCGTGGACCTGGTCCTGGACCGCGGCGGTTCAGGCGAAGGCTTGGGCAACAGTGCCAACTGCCCCACGGACGTCTTTACACTGGTTGACGGAGGTGCTGCACTTTCCACGGTGACTGGAGACAACGTGGTCGGATCTTTCGAACCCGAAGTGCTCCTGACCACCTTCAATGATGGCAGCGACCCCAATGGGCTATGGACGTTGCGTGTGTGTGATGACGCTGGCGGCGATGTGGGCACGATCCAGTACGTCCAGCTCAATTTCATTACGCCCTGCACCGCACCGATCGTGGCAGGCACCGTTTCCGGCACCGCAGGTCCTTTCTGCGATGGCGACAGCGAGACCCTGAGCCTGAGCGGCCAGAGCACGGGCTT
>JAGQVN010000341.1 GCA_020437905.1 Flavobacteriales bacterium | reverse complement strand
CTTGACGCGCTTTCGCATTCGCCGGTAGTACTTATCCCAAAGTGGTGTCCGGGACTCCCAGATCACATTGCCCCGCTCAGGGCCATCCTTTTGCACCTTGCTCCGCTTCATGTTCCTGCTTCTGCTTTCCAGAATGAGGACAGAAAGGATGGAGGCGATGTTGCCTGAGCGTGTTGCGAGATGATCGAATTATATACAGGTCCAACTACGGCAGGACCGAGACATGGCCCATACGCTCAAATGCCTGGAGGGAGACCCCTTTCATGCGGATCTGATATACATAGACCCCGGAGGCGACCAATAGACCCTGATAGGTGCCGTCCCAACCGGTGGCAAGATCTTCCGTGAAGAAGAGCACTTCACCCCAGCGATCGAATATGCGCAGCGAGTATTCCAGCACTCCGGACGCGGTCGGTCGAAAGACCTCATTGACGCCATCCCCGTTCGGGGTGAAGGCGTTGGGTACGAACAGACCGAACTCGGGATCGATCTCGATCGCGCGGTAGGTGGTATCCACGCATCCGATATCATCCATGATCGCCAGCATCACTTCGAACTCACCCGGATCGGGAAAGATCGGATAGGGGTATTGTTCCGCGCTGGTCAGGCCCGGTACCCCAAAATCCCAGGACCACGCCTGAGCGCCCAGCGACAGGTCGAGAAAGGGAATGGGGAAGTTGGCCTCGGTATTGCTTCCGGTCCAGGTGAACGAGGCCATGGGTGCGTTCACGCCAACACCCGCCTCATCTTCCGCACTGATCCCACAGGCATCGGTCGCCAAAAGACCATAGATCGCATTCGTGACCGGAGCTACGAACACCGTATCCAAGACCCCACCGGTGGACCACTGATAGCTGATCGATCCGTATCCCTGTGACGGTCGGGCAACAAGGGTCGCGGTATCCCCTATGCAAATGATCGTGTCACGCTCGATGCGCACGCGCAGGGTATCGTAGGCGACCGTGACCGTGACCACGTCCATGGTATCCTCTCCGCAACGGTCCGTGACCGTGACACTGTAGCTCGTGGTCACCGGTGGCGCCACCGTCGCCGTGGATGAAGCACCCAGTCCCTGTCCCCATTGGAACGTGTAAGCCGGAGTGCCACCCTGCACATTGGCCTGGAGCAGCACCGGTGTCTCGGGGCACGGCACGATGGCATCCGGAACGATCTGCACCTCCAAGGGTGCGGGTACAGGTATCGAAATGGTCACGGAACCCTGTACAGTGATGACACCACAGTCATCACCGACCGTGAGCGTGTAGGAAGTCGTTTGGGATGGTGAGACCCAGCCACTGTATGCACCGTCCGGAATGCCCTGGTCCCAATCCAGCGTATAGTTCCCAAAGCCACCGGTCACCGTCGCAGTGACAAGGGCACTGTCATTGCAGGTAAGGGTCGTGTCATTGCTCAACACGATATCGATCCAAGGGGCTTCCTCGATGAGGATCTCGACCAGCACCGTGTCCGAACCACAGGCACCTTCATTGATCGCCATCAGCAGGATGTTCTCCTGACCTTCGCTGATCTGATCGAGGATCGCTGAGATGGTGACGATCACACTGTCCTGGCCCGGCTGAAAGATGGCCCATGGCGGTGGCTGGGTATAGTCGATACCGGGAGTGGCGCTCCCGGCCACCAGGATCTCCACCGTGTCCGCATCGGCCAGGGGTCCTCCCCGGACCAGGGTCAAGGTCGCCTCGCCACAACCTTCGTAGAACAAACTGTCGATCCCACCCGATACCACCTCGGAAGCAATGGCCACCTGGTTGCTCTGGAAACTCCCCGCCTCCAGGAAGACGGCAGAGTCGTAGAAGCTGTCGACCGCATCACCGATGGCCAGTTTGATGTGATAGGTCTCCCCGCATTGCACCTCTGCTTCGGCGGTCAAGACCGTGGTGAAGGCGTTGAAGACCACATCGGCACCGTTCCCGTTGTTCGTGTAGAACTGGGTATTGCTGGGTATGCAGTTGGGGTCGTTCGGGTTCCCGTTGTTGATGTTGCTGATGCTCACGGGCAGGGCGGTCCCTGGGACCAGTGCGATATTGATCGCGTTGTTCGAAAAGGGTCCATTGATGCCCGGGCCGCTCAGGAAGAAACCGAACACATCATTGAAGATGGTGCACACAAAGGTGGGATACTCCTCGGATGCGAAGATGTAATTGAACCTGAGGCTATCACCTGTCGGGATGAAATCGAATTCGATGATCGTGTGATCGTCGATGGCCTGATTGGACAAGGCGTTCAGGTCAGGGTCCCCGCCCAGCGAGAGGTTATCCGTGGATGCGAACTGATTGGCGGCCTGGGGTATGTCAAGCACATCCCCGGTGCTCAGGACCAGGCCACCGACCATCCCCAAGTTCGTCCCTGTCGCGGTGAACGAACCGGTCCCTGGTTGTGGGGCGGGGGGATTGGGAACTCCATTGAACAC
>JAGQVN010000340.1 GCA_020437905.1 Flavobacteriales bacterium | reverse complement strand
GGATGGGGTGGGGGGGGAGGGGGAGTAGGGCGCGGGATACGTACGCCATACCCAACGGGATCAGAGATTTGAACTGTGTCAATCCCGCACGCAACGGATACAAAAGCCATACGGCTTACCAGCTATATTCCTATAGACACTTGCATAGTTGTAGTACAAACCCCGCAACCAAGCATCTTCTTGATCGTACTCGGAGGCGCTCCACCATTTTCCAGTGGCCCCCAACTGCTGGCAGAGACCATCGAGGCCAATAACTCCACCTGGTGAGGCGGACAAACCACTACTGTTGGTGGCACCGGTATTGGGAGTATCCCATAGAGCGGTCAACTTCAGTTGACCACCTACATTCTGAGTTACGCCTCTAAGTCCCAAATTTCCGAGTTCTGCAGCTGGCATGCCCAGTGTGCTTTCCAGTTGTTGCCATTCAGCGTCGGTTGGTACATGCCAGCCTAGGGGGCAAATATGGCGGGGATCTACTGCTGCAAACCAATTGTACAGTTTGCCATAAATAGCGTCGTAAGTGACATTATTTTCATAGTTACAGTAAGCGTCGCTGTTAAGATCCGGCCATGCACCTATGTCCGTCACATTGGGGATCGAGTCTCCATTGCGGTAGCGACTGGTCCTCAGGTTTTCGGCCAGCCAACATTGTGAGCCGATCTGAACGATGGGATAGACATTGCCATCGATATCCGTGACCGTGCTAGAGCCTCCACATCCACCACAGGGCATGACGGTATTGCCCGTAGCCGTGAAGCACGTGTCCAGAGCACTGGTACAAAGGAACAAATGAGTGCTTCGTGCGGTCACGTTCATGGTCGTGCCGATCGTCCCGACCTTGCCGAGCAGGGAGACGACCTTCCCGATCTTTGAAAAGAACCGGGTCAACGCATTGGGGTCCAGCGATGCTTGAGGTGCACATTGTTCGAACAGGTTGGTGGATCCATCGTGCACGGCGACATACACATCGATCATGTACGCCGTCAGGTCCGCTGGCGATGAAATATTCGGGTTAGTGGCTGCAACGGCGGCCACTACGTCCGTCACTCGTTGCACCAGGGCCGAGAAACATCCGGTAGGCAGCGCGCCGGCCAGCAGTACGGTCAGGTCAACGGCGGCATCCTTCACGTTCAGCCAGAGCCCCGAATGCTGCTCGGCCCATGAACCTTGTTGGGTCGGGTCACCTGCATGCATGCGGATCTCGAAATCACCATCTCCGTCCATGCTGAACGATACCTGCGATGGGTCACCGCTGATCGTTCCTGCCCCGTCTACTACGTCGGATACACTAGCATAGAAGAACCGGGGTGCACTCAGCTCCAAATTCTGGATGTTGGTGCCATCCCGGTATACACCGATGGCATAGCTCGCAGCGGACACGTTCACCAGGGTCACATCCCTGCCTCCTCGGTACAATTGGACCGGCGGGTCAGGACAAAAAAGGCTTTGCTGCGTCCCATTCTGGAATAGATCGATGATGGCCTGCTTCAAGGCCGCGTTGCTCGTGTCACAAAAGGACACATTGTTCGTCAGGCTGTTTTCGATCTCCGATACCAGGGCTGGAAGGTTCGGGTCGGAGAGCAGAGTGGTGATGAGGTCCTGTTTGGCCTGATCATCCAAATGAAGCACGGGGAGCGTGTTCATGATCAACGCAAGTGCGGTGCTTTGGGCGGAGATGGTGAGATCCGTCTGGCCCGGATAGTTATAGCCCATCAGCATCAGTTCACCATTGCCATCCAACACCAGCGACGTTACAAAGACATGGGCGATGGTATTGGTCATATAGCTGCCTGAGGTATCGACATTGACCATCTGGACCGGCGTAACCACCTCCAAGCTGCCCATTGGGATCGAACTTCCGGCCGGCAGGACCACCGTTCCGCTGATCTGCTGTATTCCCACTTGCTCGGTATTCGTGCCGGTATCCGTCGTCGTGGGATCTTCCGGATCTTTCTTGCATCCGAGCATGACCACTGTGCATAGCATGGCGACTTGAACGCTCCGGGTCATGAGGTTCGAAGCTATCCGTTCCATGGTCGTTGAGGGCTGATATGTGAATCTAGCAAGCGGACACGATATCTGAGACACCTATTGCGAGGGATCATCGGTGACAGGGGAGGGTAGGTGCAAAAAAGTGCGGGTCCTGGGCAATGTGGAATAAGGCATGCCTTGTTGAAAGCTATGGATCGGGGTGTGTATTTGTGTATCCATTGTGTCTAGTATTGCTAGAAGTCAAGCGGGCGATCAATTCTCCATGCCCTACCCCCTCATAGACCGGTACCACAACGACCTCGCCAAGGCGCTCCAGTTTGGCAAGAGCACCAACGAGCAGAGCGTGCGCGGCTATTTCTGGATACTGCTCAACGAGTACGCGCGGAAGCAGAACTTCGAGGTAGTACTGGAGAAGCGCATCCTGGGTACGCATGGCGTGCAGGTGCAGCCCGACGGCGCTTTGCAGAACAGCTGGGGCCTAACGCTCGGGATCTGGGAGAGCAAGGACACCAAGGACGACCTGGAGGAAGAGGTCGACAAGAAGCAGAAGAAGGGCTACCCGCTCACCAATGCGCTCTTCGAGGACACGCAACACGCCGTGCTCTTCCAGTACGGCGAGGAAGTGATGCGCGTGGACATGAAGGACAGTGCCAAGCTGCACAAGCTGCTCTTGCAGTGGCTCTCCTTCAAGAACGCCACCGTGGTGGAGTTCGAAAAAGCGCTGGACAACTTCAAGGCCGACATTCCCCAACTGCTGGAACACCTACAGCGCGAGCTGATCGCGGCCGGCAGCAAGAACAAGGACTTCATCCTCGCGCGCGACGCCTTCCTGGAGCTCTGCCGCCACGAGATCAACCCGGAGGTGACGGTGGAGGATGTGCGCGAGATGCTGATCCAGCACCTCCTCACCGCCGAGCTGTTCCAGAAGATCTTCGATGAGCCCGACTTCCATCGCCAGAACAACATCGCACGGGAATTGGAAAAGCTGCTGGGCACCGTGTTCGACTATGAGCGGCGCAAGAACCTGCTGGCCAGCATCGAGCACTATTACGAGGCCATCAACGCCACGGCCGCCGGCATCACGGACCACCACGAGAAGCAGAAGTTCCTCAAAGTGCTCTACGAGAACTTCTACAAGGCCTACAACCCCAAGGCCGCCGACCGCCTGGGCGTGGTGTACACGCCGAACGAGATCGTGCGCTTCATGGTGCGCAGCACGGACCAGCTGCTGCACCAGCACTTCGGTAAGAGCCTGAGCGACGAGCACGTGGAGATCCTGGACCCCGCCACCGGCACGGGCACCTTCATCTGCGACATCATCGACCACATACCGCCGCACAAGCTCACCTACAAATACGCGGAAGAGATACACGCAAACGAGGTGGCCATCCTGCCCTATTACGTGGCCAACCTCAACATCGAGTTCACCTTCAAGCAGAAGATGGGGCACTACAAGCAGTTCCCCAACCTCTGCTTCGTGGATACGCTGGACAATACCGCGGGCCTGGGCGCGGGCGTGCAGCACGACATCTTCGGCATCAGCAGCGAGAACGCCACGCGCATACGGCGGCAGAACGAGCGCAGGATCAGCGTGGTGATCGGCAACCCGCCCTACAACGCCAAGCAGGAGAACTACAACTACCAGAACAGCAACAGGGCGTACAAGGTCATCGACAAGCGGGTCAAGGATACCTACGTCAAGCACGGCACAGCGCAGAACCAGATCGTGGTGTACGATATGTACACGCGCTTCTACCGTTGGGCCATGGACCGCGTGGATAAGAACGGAATCATCGCCTTCATCACCAACCGCAGCTTCATCGACAGCCGTGCTTTCGACGGCTTCCGCAAGTGCGTGCAGGATGAGTTCG
>JAGQVN010000339.1 GCA_020437905.1 Flavobacteriales bacterium | reverse complement strand
GATTTGCAATCCAACTAATTGCGATCACTGGGTACAGGTGCCAAGCTGCGTTGCTATGCAGCAACAGCGTGGGTAAGCCAAGCCGGGTCGGACATCAGGGTTACTTGCCTAAGTGGTTAAAGAACAGGGAACTAGCAATTGCCCTTCTTGTATGTCATCAAAATAGTTACAAAGGACCTGGCCTCCTCCATGGGTTTTCAACAGCCGATAAAGGGGGACGGTTACATAGCGGTTACATATCTAAGTATCTGTATATCAGTAGAAAGCGGACATATTCAGCTGCTCGTGAGCGATCCTGTTACATAGCTCCCTTGGTGGATATGATCCTCCTCAGGCAGGTGTAAGGACGTTCTCGGGTAGGGCCTCTGGTCCCGCTCACCCCACCGCCACTCGCGCCATGCCGGCCAGGGCCTTGCGGGCCTGCTGCACGTTCTTCACGTCCTGTACGCTCAGGCGCAGGGTGCCGGCCTTCTCGTACATGCGGTAGCGGCGAGGTTGGTCCTTCAGGGCTTCCAGCACCCATGTGAAGGCTTCACTTTGGAAGAAGGGGTGCTGCTGATCGGCGATGAAGGTGCCGATCATCTTGCCATCACGGACCACCAGTTTTTCGAAGCCCATGCGCTCACCCAGCCAGCGCAGTCGGATGGCTTCGAACAGGTCCAATACCTGGCCTGGCACCGGTCCAAAGCGGTCCACAAGCATGAGGCGGAACTTCTCCAAGGCAGGCTCGTCGGGCACTTCGTCCAGCTCGCGGTACAGGGCAAGGCGTTCGGCTGTATCGGTCACGTATCCGCTCGGAATGAGCATTTCGAGGTCGGTCTCCAACACACAGTCGCGCGTCCACCTGTCCTTGGGACCGGCTTGGTCCGCGAACAGCTCCTTGAACTTCTCCTCTTTCAGTTCCTGCACCGCTTCGTCCAGGATCCGGTGGTAGGTCTCCATGCCGATGTCATTGATGAAGCCGCTCTGCTCGGCACCGAGCATATCCCCGGCGCCCCGGATATCCAGATCCTTCATGGCGATGTGGATGCCGCTGCCCAGGTCGCTGAACTGCTCGATGGCCTGCAAGCGGCGCCGAGCATCGGCCGAGAGCAGGTGCATGCTGGGGCACAGCAGGTAGCAGAAAGCCTTGCGGTTGCTACGGCCCACGCGTCCGCGCAATTGGTGCAGGTCGCTCAGGCCGAAATGGTGGGCTTCGTTAATGATGATCGTGTTGGCGTTGGGGATGTCCAGTCCGTTCTCCACGATGGTGGTGGCCACCAGCACGTCCGTGTTGCCCTCGATGAAATCGAGCATGACCTCCTCCAGCTTGTGGCCCTCCAACTGTCCATGCCCTACGCCTACCCGCACCCCCGGGCACAACTTGCGGAGCATGTCCGCTATGAGCGCGATGTTCTTCACCTTATCGTGCACAAAGAACACCTGTCCGCCGCGGCTCAGCTCGTATTCGATGGCCTCCTTGATCACATGCTCGTTGAACGGCTGCACGACGGTCTGCACGGGATAGCGGTTAGGCGGAGGCGTGTTCATGATGCTGAGGTCACGCGCCCCCATCAGGCTGAATTGCAGCGTGCGCGGGATCGGTGTGGCGGTGAGCGTGAGGGTGTCCACCGTGGCGCGCAGCGTCTTCAGCTTGTCCTTCACGTTCACGCCGAACTTCTGCTCCTCGTCGATGATCAGCAGGCCCAGGTCCTTGTATATCACGTCCTTGCTGACCAGCCGATGCGTGCCGATGATGATCTCGATCTTGCCCTCCTTGAGGTCGCTCAGGATGGCCTTCTGGTCCTTCGGGCTGCGAAAGCGGTTGATGTAATCCACCCACACGGGCAGGCCTTCCATCCGCTCCTGAAAGGTCTTGTAGTGTTGTAGTGCCAGGATGGTCGTCGGTACAAGGACCGCCACTTGTTTGCCATCGCAGGCGGCCTTGAACGCGGCCCGGATCGCTACTTCGGTCTTTCCGAACCCGACATCGCCGCAGACCAGCCGGTCCATGGGCGTGCTGCTTTCCAGGTCCTTTTTCACGTCCAGCGTGGCCTTCTCCTGGTCGGGCGTGTCCTCGTAGATGAAGCTGGCCTCCAACTCATGCTGCAGGTAATTGTCCGGCGGGTAGGCATGTCCCGGCTTGGCCTTGCGCTCCGCGTAAAGTTTGATCAAGTCGAAGGCGAGTTCCTTGATCTTCTTCTTCGTACGCTCCTTCAGGTTCTTCCACGCGGCGGTCCCCAACTTGTTCACCTTGGGCTGGACCCCTTCCTGCGCGGTGTATCGGCTGACGCGGTGCAAACTGTGGATGCTGACGTACAGGATGTCGTTGTCGCGATACAGCAGGCGGATCGCCTCCTGCTGTTTCCCGTTCACATCCAGTTTTTCCAGTCCGCTGAACACCCCGATCCCGTGGTCGATGTGGACCACCAGGTCCCCGGGTTTGAGCTGGGTCAGCTCTTTGAGGGTGAGCGCCTGGCTGTTGCGGCGGAAGCCCTCCTTCAATCGGAAGCGATGGTAGCGCTCGAAGATCTGGTGGTCGGTGTAGAGCACCAGTTTTCGGAGCGGATCGATGAAGCCTTCATGCAACCCAAGCACCATCGGGGTGAAGCACACTTCGTGCTCCATGTCTTGAAAGATGGTGTAGAGCCGCTCGCTCTGCTTGGCGTTGCTACAGGCGATGATATTGGTGAAGCCCTCGGCCTGTTTGGTATGCAGGTCTGTGCTCAAGGCTTGAAAATCCTTGGCGAACGCCGGTTGAGGCCTGGTTGAAAAAGGGAAAGCCGAAAGCTGAAAGTTGAAACGCGGGTCCGTAGGTGGTACTTCTTTGCTGGTCCATTGCACGAGGCGGAAGCGTTCGAGTTCACCGAGAAGTTGATCGGGAGTGGCGATCAGGTGTTCCGGCTTGGCGTGGGCTTCTCGGTCGGGCAGGCGCTCGTGCGCGGCCTGAAGGTGCTCCAGCGCACTGCTGGCGGCATCGGCGATGGCCTCTGTGCTGTTCACCCAAACGACGGCATCATCCGGCAGCTGGGCGAAAAAGGTCTGTTGGTCGGCAGCGTCTTCGTCCTGCAGATCAGGGACGATCACCGCATCGGCGAGCCGTTCCACGCTCAATTGGTCATGCGGGTCGAAGCGGCGCACACTTTCGACCTGGTCGCCGAAGAGTTCCAATCGGTACGGTCGGTCGCTGCCGTAGCTGAAGATGTCCACGATGCCACCTCGAATGCTGAATTGACCGGGCTCGTAAACAAAGTCAGTGATGTGGAAGCCTGTGCCTTGCAGCCATTCCATCAGGGTATCCAATGGTAATTCCTCCCCGCGCCGGATCGTCAATGTGTTCCGCCGCATTTTTTCGCGGCCCACCACCAGCGGTACCAGCGCTTCGGCGTAAGTCACGAGGACCATGTTGCGCCGACCGCGCATCAGTTCCTCCAGCACCTCGGTGCGCGTCACCCGATCCCCATCTTGTTGGCCTTCGGGATCATAGGGCGAACGGGAGGGTGCCGGGAAGAACAAGAAGGGGCTTTCATCCTTCCGCTTATCGCCTTCCTCCTTCGTTGCCAACGCCTCCAGGTCGTTCAGGAAGTAGGCAGCATCCTCCTTGTCGTTCAGCACAAAGACGTGGATGCCCCGGTGCCGCCCGGTGATGGCCGTGGCCGCGAAGGCCGCACTACTGCCCACGAGGCCGCTCAGCTGCAGGCGCGCACGCTCGGTGCCCAGCGCTTCGGCCGCCCCCGTGCAGCGCGGGTCTTCGTGGTAGGCGGAAAGGAGGTCAGGGAGAGCGGTCAATTCCATGCGGTCCAAAAACCCGAAGCCCGACACCTGTTCGTTCAGGCATCGGGTGGGACGCCAAAGGTACGGGTGGGTCAGGCCTTTGCAGCCTCTTCAACCATGGCCTTCGAGCCGATGAAGAGGGGGCAGCGCTGGTGCAATTGCTCAGGCTGGATCTCCAGGATGCGCTGGGAGCCGTCCGTGGCCATCCCTCCCGCCTGTTCGGCGATGAATGCAAGCGGATTGCCTTCATACAGCAAACGAAGTTTGCCCTGCGGCGCCTTGGTCGTACCCGGGTAGATGTAGATGCCGCCTTTCAGCAGGTTGCGGTGGAAGTCGGCCACCAAACTACCGATGTAGCGGGCGCTGTAGCGGCGCTCCTTGCAGGCATCGATGTAGGTGCGCACGCCCTCGGAGAAGTCATTGTAGTTGCCCTCGTTCACCGAGAAGATCTTGCCCTGCTCGGGCGTTCTCATATCGGGGTGGCTCAGGCAGAAGGTGCCGATGCTGGGGTCCAGCGTGAAGCCATTGACGCCATGCCCGGTGGTATAGACCAGCATGGTACTACTGCCGTAGACCACATATCCTGCGGCCACCTGTGCCGTACCGGGTTGCAGGAAGTCCTCTGGCTTCAAGGCGCCGGTGCTGACCCTTCGGTAGATACTGAAGATCGTGCCGATGCTGACGTTCACATCGATGTTGCTGGAACCATCCAGCGGGTCCATCGTCACGATGTAATTTCCTTGCTTGGCGCGATCGGTCTCGAACACCACGTAGTGCTCGTCCTCCTCGCTCGCCACGCCGGCCACTTCGCCTTGGCCCTTCATGGCGTTCATGAACAGCTCATTGGCCACCACGTCCAGCTTCTGCTGCTGCTCGCCCTGTACGTTCTCGCTGCCCATGGCACCCAGGATATCTTCGGCGAGGCCGGCCTTGTTCACCTCTCGGCTCACCACCTTACTGGCCAGTTCGATGGCCCCCAGGATCCGGCTCAACTCGCCCGTAGCATGCGGGAACTCGTGCTGGCGATCGAGAATGAATTCAGAAAGCGTGATGATGCGGGACATGGATCAGTGGATCAAGACAAGCGTGCCGCAAAGATGCGCAGTGTCCATCTTTGGTGCCATGGAGTTCACGATCCGTCGTGCCGAGCCGGAGGATGTGCCCGCGATGCTGGAGCTGGTGCGCGAGCTGGCGGTGTTCGAGAAGGAGCCCGAGGCCGTGACGGTCACCGAGGCCGAGATGCTGGACGCGGGATTCGGGGAGAAGCCGGTGTGGTGGGGGTGGGTGGCGGAGGGGCTTGAAGAGTCCGAAGTAGGGAGTCGGAAGTCGGAAGTCGGACACCGGTCCATCGTGGGGATCGCCGTGTGTTACGAGCGCTACTCCACCTGGCGTGGGCGTGTGGGCTATCTGGAGGACATCGTGGTGACCGACCGTGTGCGTGGCCAGGGTGTTGGAGAGAAGTTGTTCAAGGCCTGTGTGGCGGAATGTGCGCGGCGTGGGTACCACCACCTCACCTGGCAGGTGCTCGATTGGAACGAGGGTGCCATCCGCTTCTACAAGCGCTTGGGCGCTGAGCTGGACGGGGAGTGGGTGAACGGACGACTGCACTTCGAGCAATTGCAACAGTTGACGTAGAAGTCGTAAGTCGGTAGTCGTCAGTCGGAAGTCGGAGATCATGGGCAAGGTTCAGGACCTGTTGGCATATCAGAAGGGATTTGACCTGGCGATGCGCATCTTCAGGACCATCCAGGGCTTTCCCAAGTCCGAACAGTTCGGGCTCAGCGCACAGGTGCGGGACAGTTCGCGTTCGGTGGTGGTGAACCTGACCGAGGCCTATCGCAGGCGGCGTTCGCAGAAGTACTTTGAGGCCAAGTTGAACGACTGTGAGACCGAGATCGGAGAGACACAGGCCTGGCTTGCCTTCGCCTTGGCGTGCGAATACATCGAACAGGAGACCTTTGACGAACTGAACGAACTGGCCGAAGAGGTCGCCCGGCTCCTGCGCTACATGGCTAACAACCCAGGCAAGTTCATGTGAGCCTGCGCCTCGGCAGGATCGGACTAACGACTCATGACTACCGACTCCAGACTCCAGACTCCCATGAAAGTGTTCAAGTTCGGAGGAGCCAGCGTGAAGGACGCGGAAGGCGTGCGCAACGTGGCGCAGGTGCTCCGGCACTTCCTGGACGATGAGCTGCTGGTGGTGGTGAGCGCCATGGGCAAGACCACCAACGCGCTGGAGGAGGTCCACGCCACCTGG
>JAGQVN010000338.1 GCA_020437905.1 Flavobacteriales bacterium | reverse complement strand
TGACGCTGCGTACACCGATCGATCCCTCGGTCGTTTCCACCGATCGCGATGTGCAGGCCTTCGAGCAGCGTCGGCTGACCCAGGCGCCGCTGACCGAGCAACTGCGCGAGCAACAGGCGAACTATCTGCGGGGCGTGTTGGGCAGCACCTTCGATCTGGGCGACATCGTGCAACGCATCGGCTACTTGCGCAAGGACCACAGCGAGGCGATGGAATTCGAGGATGAAAGCATGCGCTCGGCATTGGACCGCATCAGCGATCGGCTCGGCAGCGAGCGGAAGAACACGCTGGCCTTCGGCGCACAGCTGGCACGGCTGTTGGCAGAAGGCGATCATGACAGCCTGCAGGAGCGGCTGGGAAAAGGGGTGTCTTATTACGATCCGCTCTTGAAGGAATGCATGCGCGAGCTGTTGCAGCACCTGGCCCAGGTGGAACAGCTAAGCCGGACCAAGAAGTACGCTGCGGCCGTGCGGGAGATCGATGGCATGCTGGTGAAGAAGCGTGTGATGATCGGCCGTGCCGGGCACCTGGTGGCGGCGATCCTCTCCGGAGACCCGGCCACCCGCTTCCCGGCCATCGAGCGGAAAGTGGCCGACCAGCGCGCCATGATGGTGGGAGAGGTGAAGGAGTGGTTGAAGGAACACCTGCCCAAGACCTCGACCAAGAGCGGCCGCAAGCGGAGCCGGGCGTCCAAGGAGGCGGTGTTCGCGGAGCCTGCGAAGAAGGCCTCGAAGCCCAAGGGCGAGACCTATGAAAAGACCTATGCCCTGGTGGCCGAAGGGAAGGACGCAGCGGAGATCGCCGCTACCCGGGGTTTGGCGCAGAGTACTATCGAAGGCCACCTGGCACGCGGCATCGCGGAAGGCCGTGTGCACATCGATCAGGTCATGGACGGTGCCACGCGGGACGCCATTGCCGGCTGGATGCAGGATCATGCCGATCAAGGCCTGAACGAGGCGAACAAGCATTTTGCGGGCACCCATTCCTTCGGGAAACTGCGCGCCGTTCAGGCCTGGTTGGCGCACGGGGCCGATGCGAACAAGGAGGCGGAATAGAGAAAATGATGAACGGCAGGTGCGCGGGAAGCGACTTTGACCTACCTTGCGCCCTCATCAACAATTCCGTTACATCAATGGCTAGTGGTACAGTAAAGTTCTTCAACTCGGAAAAGGGTTACGGTTTCATCGTTCCTGACGAGGGAGGAAAAGAAGTGTTCGTTCACAAGACCGGGACCCGCGACAGTCTCTGGGAAGGTGATAAAGTGACCTACGAAGTTGAAGAGACCCCGAAAGGGTTGAACGCGATCAACGTCACGAAGGCCTAAGCCGCCTTCATCACGGATACAGGCGATGCCGGGCTCAGCCCGGCATCGTTTTTTATTACCCCTCATCCCGCCCCGATCGTGGATATCGCGTCCGCTGTTCCCTGGCCCCTGCAGCCTTAAGGGTCCTACTTTCGGATCATGATCGATATCCCCTACCAGTTACGGACGCTCGCTTCCCTTGTCGTTCTCATGGCGCTTCAGCCATCGGCAGGAGCGCAGGAGTGTGGGACCGCGCCACCGACCCGGGCACAGTACGACCACACCAGGAGCGTGATCGCACAGATCGATGTGAGCGCCTTGCGGGGAGGTGGCATCACCTGCATTCCACTGCAGGCGCATATCGTTCGGCAGGACAATGGAAGCGGAGGCATCACCCAGGAGCAGCTCAACATCGGCCTGAGCTTCCTGAACGACTATTTCCTGGAGGCCGGTATCCAGTTCTTCTGGAAAGGAGCACCGAACTACACCAACAACTCGGACTATTATGAGTTCGATGCGACCGCACCGGACAACGACAGCGAAACCACACTGGCCGGCTTCTTCACCACGGCCACCAACGCGGTGAACATCTACTTCGTGAACAACATCACGACCAGTACCGGGTTCGACGCGGCGGGCTATGCCTACTTCCCCTTCAACTCGGCCACCAGCAACCGGGTGCTGATGCGGCATGGCAGCACCGCCAATACCCCTCAGGGAACCTTTGTCCACGAGTTCGGACACTATTTCGACCTGTACCATACGCACGAAGGCACGGAGAACGGCAACGGCGATCCCGATGCCGAGAACGTGGCGCGCGCGGGAGCCCAGGCGAACTGCGACACCGATGGTGACCTGCTTTGCGACACCGAGGCCGATCCGCGCTATGCCAGCGCCCAGTTCAACTCCTCCACCTGTAGCTATACTGGTGGCGCCACCGACATCCACGGGGTGGTCTACGACCCTCCCGTCAACAACATCATGAGCTACTTCCCCGATGGCTGTGGTGGGATCTTCACGCCCGAACAATACGTCCGCATCCAGCAGGGGCTGATCGCGCGTTTGGGACATTCGGCGTATTCCCTGAACGCCGCACCTGCTTCAGTGAACGTACCGACCGGGTTGAACGCCGTCTGGGATGGTGCGGCCTCGGTGGACCTCACCTGGACGGACAACGCGGGCAACGACCTGGGGTATCTGATCGAACGCAGCGAGACTTCTGCCACAACCGGCTTCAGGGCGCTGAGTTTCGGGGCCACCGGCGCCAGCGGTACCAGTTGGACCGACAGCGACATCCTGCCGAACACCACCTATTGGTACCGCGTCAGGCCGAGCAACGGGTCCTGTTCTGCGTACAGCACAGTGGCATCGGTCAGCGTGGGCCTGGCCTACTGCATTCCGGAGTATTTCCAGACCTGCGCCGGTGGCTCGCTGGCATTGATCGATGCCTTTTCCTTGGCGGGTGAGACCATGACCATCACCAATTCCAACAGTAACTGTTCGGCCAACGGCTTCGGTGATTTCACCGGCATGGTCGCCGACCTCAACGCAGGATCGACCTATTCGGTCACCGTCGACGCCTTGGTCGGCAGGGGCAGCTACACGGCACAGTTCGCACAGGTCTGGATCGACCTGGACCAGAACGGCAGCTTCGAGGATGCCGGTGAGAAGATGCTGGCATCGCCGGGTAGCATGGCCACCGAGTTCACCGCCAACTTCACCATCCCCCTCACCGCGCTGAACGGCCCCACGCGCTTGCGTATTCGAAGCTGGGACCAGTTCAATGGCTGCGACCCGACCTCCTGCAGTTTCTGTGCCTTCGGTGAGACAGAGGAATACACCGTGGTGATCTCAAGCGGTGCGAGCACCGATGTGAAGGTGTCCCTGCGCATGTTCCTGGATGGACCATATGACAGTGGCACTCAGACCATGAGCGATGGCCTGCGAAGCGGCGGACACATCCCGACATCCGAGCCCTACACCGCGCTTGGATATTCCTTCGTCGGTGGTGGCGGGGAGAGCATTGCGGCCTCCGTGCTGAACACCATGGGCAACAATGCCATCGTCGATTGGGTGGTGGTGGAGCTGCGCGACAAGAACAATAACGCATCCGTGGTCACCTCCCGTGCAGCGCTGCTGCAGCGCGACGGCGACGTGGTCGATCTGGATGGCACCTCGGCGGTGACCATGGCGACCGGTGATGACCAATACTTCGTGGCCGTGCGACACCGGAACCACCTGGGCAGCATGACCGCATCCGCCATTGCGCTGTCGTCCTCCACGACCTCCATTGACCTCACTGCCCCAGGTACGGCCACCTATGGCACCAACGCCAGGCGCAATGTCAGCGGCACCATGACCCACTGGACCGGCGATGTCACCTTCGACGATCAGGTCAAGTACGCCGGCTCCGGCAACGACCGTGACGCGGTCCTTACCGTCATCGGTGGCTCGGTCCCGACCACTGTGGTGACCGGCTACAACAGCGCTGACGTGAACATGGATGCGCAGGTGAAGTACGCAGGTTCACTGAACGATCGCGACCGCATCCTGCAGACCATCGGAGGTTCGGTACCTACGGCGGTCAAGGTGGAGCAGATCCCTTAAGGGCACGCAGCGGGTCCTGACTAGCGGACCTTCACGATGCTCTTAACCTGCTGCACACCACCGCTCTGCAGGCGGCAGTAATAGACACCCAGTGCACCATCGCCCAGGTCGAGGTCGCGCGTGTGCTCCCCGGCGGGCAGGTCCTGGTTCACCAAGAGCTGTATAAGCTTGCCCTCCTCGTTGAACACCTGGATGGCGACATGTCCGCCCGCGGTGCGGAAGCGCACGTTCGTGCGTTCCACGAAGGGATTGGGGTATACGTCCAGCAAGGTCTCACCGGCGTTCTGGTTGGCCTCGTGCACACTGGCCAGGATGCAATCATCGGGATCCACCAGGGCCAGGGGCTGGTAGGTGTTCATCATGATCTGGTCCACCTCCATTTGGTCCAGGCAGAACCAATCCTTCAGCACGGACGCATAGACCGAGCGGAAGTCGTACTGCATGGCCAGGTTGGTGTTCACATTGGTGTTCGGGTCGATCACCGGGTTCTGGCCCAGCATGCCGGGGATCACCTTGGAACCGAACAGGAACATCGGTTGGCTGGACCCGTGATCGGTACCGAAACTGCCATTGCTCATGATCCGGCGACCGAACTCGCTGAAGGTCATACCCAGCACCTGGTCTTCCAGGTTCAGCAGTTGCAGGTCGTCCTGGAAGGCGCGGATGGCATCACTGACCCCCTGCAACAGGTTCGCATGCATGCCTTGCGTGTGGTCGTTGTCCACCACCTGCTGGGCGTGCGTGTCGAAGCCGCTTTCACTCACCCAGTAGATCCGGGTCTTCAAGCCGCCGCAGATCAGCTGTGCCACGATCTTGAGCGCTTGTGCCAGCTGCGCGCCGGGCTGGTTGCCGGTGGGGTACATGGTGCTCATGCTGCAACCCACAGCGGCAGCATTCTCGATCACGTCACCGTACTGGTCCGTCTGGCGCTGCACCGTGCGGACGAAGTCCAGCTTGTCGCCTTTGCAATCGGCGGTCACCGGATCGTTGTAGATGTTGCCGGTCAGGTCCAGCGGATCGGTGGTGTTGTTGATGGCCACGCCCATGTTCACCCCCATGTGCTGCAGGCTCACGCCCACCGGACCGCCGATGCGGATGGCAAGCGGGTCGGGCATTACGGCATTGGGAAAGCCGACCGGATAGTTCGGGTATTCGTTGCCCAGGTAGCGTCCGATCCAGCCGGACTCGAGGATCTCGTTGAAGTCCGCCCCGGTCTCGTAGATGTCCGTGGCGCGGAAATGACTGTAGTTCGGGTTGGGATAGCCCACACCCTGCACGATGGAAAGTTTGCCATCGTCCCACAGGTCCATCAAGCCGGTCATGGCCGGGTGGAAGCCCGTGAGCCCGCCCGTACCTGCCAATGGAAGCACATCGCTGGAGGAGATGAGCACGTTGGAGCGGAAGTTGGACAGCAGGCCGTACTGGTCCAATGGGATCACTGTGTTCAATCCGTCGTTGCCGCCGAACAGCTGCACGATGACCAGAATGCGGTCCTCCACGTCGTTACTGGCCAGCGGTGCCAGCATGGGGGCCGCGAAACCCCGAACGGTAAGACCACCCACCGTGGCCATCGAGGAAGTGCGAAGAAATTCCCTTCTTTTCATGGCTTCAGGTGTTCAGAACAGGTGGTGTTCGGCTGCTCCCTGCATGTCCAGGAACAACGATAGGAGAATGAAGGGCACCAATTGCGCGGTCAGGTCCGTGGTGTTCGGGTCGGCCACGTAGGTGTTGTAGGCGAAGGTCCAGTAGGTGTCGCTCTGCTGCCCGAACAGCAGGTAGTTCGTCTTTAACTGGTCCTTCACGCTTTGTGAAATGGGCACCCCGAACAGGAGCTCGGCCGCGTCATCGATCAGTACGTTCGGGTCGCTGGGATCGCTGAAGGTCTGCGTGAGCGCCACCAGGTCGATCTTGAACTGCAGGTTCTGGCTCTGGGGCGTCACCATGTTCATCGGCGTGCTGAAGCCCACGTAGGTCACCGCCTCGTAAATCAGCTTGCGGGCCGCGTAGCTGGCGGAATCCATCCACATCTCGTCGTATTGCGGGAACTGGTGATAGGCAGGCCAGCCCGCCACGTTCGGCGGTTCACCCAGGGCCATGCCCGCGTAGGCGATGGCGTAGTAGGTATCTCCCCACACCCGGTACTGCGCTTCGTAGACCGAAGCATCGGGCAGGGGCATGTCCAGCGCGCGAAGCGTTCCCACGCCGAAATCGATCGGGGTGGTCACCATGCAGGCGCGTACATCGTTACTGAAGAAATGATCGCAGGTCAGCAGTGCTTCCATGACGATGCGCAACTGATCGGGCTGGCCGCTGTTGTTGCGGAAGATCTCCGCCAGTGGCTCGATCACATTGGTCTCCGCATCGGCATCGATCTCGCCATGCACAAAGAAGCGGTAGAGCTTCCGGCAGATGTGCAGGGACACCTCTTCCTTCGCGAAGATCATATCAAGCAATGCGTTCAGCTCGTTGGCCCCGGCGTTCGGGCCGGTCTGTCCGGTGATGGTGGTGTTGTTGAAGAAGGGACCGAACTGCTTGTCCGACGTATCGTGCAGGAAGGGGATGAAGGTGGTCTCCGGGATGATGGGCTGCCCGAGACTTTCAAGCAGGATGGTCCAACCCGTGAGCACCCGTGCGGCGGTCTGCACATCGCTTTCGGTGTAGCCGCTGCCTTCGCCCAGGGTGAAGAGCTCCATCAGCTCGCGGGCGTAGTTCTCGTCCGGCGCAAAGGCATTGTTCAGGAAACCGTTCAGGTAGATCAGCATCGCCGGGTCCACCGTGACGTCGTACATCAGCTGGCGGTAGTTGCCGAGACATTCGTTGCGCAGCAGCTGGTTCATGTAGTACACGGGTTCGGCCAGCTGCACCACCGTGGCCTGGGTCGCGATGCTGGCATGCCAGAACACCACCATCTTCTCGCGCAGGTTGCGCTCCTGGTCGATGATCTGGCCCATCCACCAGCGGTGGAAGTTCTCCCGGCGGAAGGGGGAAGGCTCCGGGTTCAGACCCACCTGCCTTGGTACCGTGGTCCAGGTGGTGCCGAATGGCACGTCCGGATCAATGCTGTTCGGGTCCAGGTTCTGGTGGTAGGTCTTGACCGGCGGCGTGGTGTTGTTCGTAAAGGTGAGCAGCTCATCCACCACTTGTTGCAGGTTCATGCCTGCGAAGTGGTCCAGGTCCGCGCGGCCTACACCGAAGAGGGTGCGGCGCAGCAGGTGGTGCAGCTCAGGTCTTCCGAACGGTCCGGTGTAAGGGGTCAGTGGCATGGCTTACCGGTTCGGGGTATATCCGTTGGACAGCGACAAGGCGGGAAGGTTCGATCCCGAAAAGCAAGTTAGGGGATCGGGCGCGGCATCCCGACAATGAAGTTCCAACGAGTTTTCACGATCGGTGGTATGATCCGGCGGAAAGGAAGAGGCTGATAGGGAAGCGTTGAAAGTTGAAAGTGGGATCAGAAAGGCTGAACATGGAAGGCAGAGAATTGGAATGTGACCGAATACCCAATTCGCGAGGGAGTTGGACGCGCCATTGCGATCCCACCGATCGGTCCCGTGCTCCCGTGCCTCCCGGTCTGTTGCTCGGAACCTAGCGGATCGCACGGGAGGACGGTCCCCTGCCCGCACAGCCAAGCGCTGGACGAAACTCCCGCGCGGGAAGGAGCCATCCTCTGGGAACGTGCTCCTGATACCTTTAAGGTCGGATCATGCTGCGCCTGGTCACCACCTGTATGCTCGTGTACTACGCCTTGGGCGTGTTCCTGCTTGGAGGGGTGTTCGTTCGGTTGATGCACCTTCCGGAGATGTATGCCCACTGCAAGGCCACGGAGGAGGCGGACATGGACCTCTGGGATTTTCTGGAGGACCATGTGACCTGCTTCGGCGCGGTGTTCGAGGTCCCGGAAGCGGACGACGAGGACCTGCCGCATGCATCGGATGAGGATTACGTGGCACCCACCCCGGTGACCGCTCCGGATGCCTGGCCACGTTCGTTCACCTGTATCGATCCCGGATCATCGATCATCCGCTTGGAGCGCTGTTCGCAATACGTGTATGAACCGATCACGGACATTTTCCACCCTCCGGCCGGAATGCCATCCGCTTGATCGCGGTCCGCATCGGACCGTTGTACGAAATGTCTTACCAGATCGAACGAACATGAAAGAGATGATCGGCGCAGCCATGCTGCTGTGCATTCTGGGTGTGGCCAGCAATGCCCATGCCCAGGATATGAAAGGCGAAGTGCCGGAGCTGGTGCTTCACACCTTCAACAAACAGTACCCGCACGCCACCAATGCCAAATGGGAAGCGGAACCGGACGGCACCTTTGAGGTGGAGTTCCAGGAAGCCGCTGCCGGTGAACTGGAGGCCGTGTTCCAGGCCGATGGCCGGCTGTTGTACACCAAGAAGGAGGTGGCGGTGGACGCTCTTCCGGAAAAGGTGCGCAGCTCCGTCGCCAAGGAATGGCCGGACCTCGGCATCCGCGAGGCCGGACGCCTGGATATGGCCGATGGCAGCACCCGGTGGGAATTGGAACTGAAGGGTGCCAAGGGTGAAGTGGAAGTGATCCTATCCGAGGACTGCAAGGTGTTGTCCAAGGAAATGGAGAGCGACGACGAGGATAGCGACGAGGAGGACGACGATTGACCTTCTGAACGACCGATAGGCCGAAGGCCGGGGCATTGCCCCGGCCTTCGTGCGTTGAACGTATGATCGCAATTGTGTCATGGGCAACAGGTTCTTCCTCAGTTGATCGCTCTCCCATCAGGGATTTGCGGTTCCGCGTCTTCAGGTATGCGGATCCCTTGGTCCGGGAGCTCGTGCACGTACACCGGAGTATCCATAGGAACCGATGAACAGCACGGAATAAATACCCAGAATGGCGATCAGCTGGGGCCTGTTCTCTTGGTATTCGAACCAAAGGACCGCCACACAGGCCAGCATCAAGGCGAGCATGGCGAACAAGGCGATGAATGCGCGTGTGTTGGTCTTTCGCCGCACTTTGTAGTTGGCTCTTGCCATGAAGAAGGATACAATGATAAAGGTGATGCTGCCGAACTCCAGGATCAGCTGCAGTCCTCCGGAGAGGATGAGCAGAAAGGACAGTCCGGCCATGGTCAGAATGGCCCTGGCAGGAACGTGCCCGTTCACGCGTCGCGTGAGAGGGGCAGGGAGGTAGCCATCTTCGGCAACCACTGCCATCAGACGGGAAGCTCCGAACAGGGTGCCATTGATGGCGCTCGATGTGGCCAGCAACGCTCCGGTAACCACTAGGAACGCTCCAGCCCGCCCCAGGTACAGTTCGGCTCCAGCGGCCAATGCATATTCCTTGTCGGCGATCATGGTCTCTTTCGGTATGGCGGCCAGTGCACCGATCGCGAGCATGACATAGAGAAGGGTGGCGATGCCGACCGAACTATAGATGGCCTTTGGAATGTTCTTCTGCGGGTCATCCATCTCATTGTAGGCATGGATCACGAGTTGAAATCCCTCGTAAGCCACAAAGGTGATGGCCGCCACGACCAAGATCCCTTCCCAGGTCGTCCCGGATCCGGTCAATGGCAGCAGCTGCGCAGCATCGCCCTTTAATGCCAGCACTGCGGAGATGGAAATGATCAGGACCATCTTCAGATATACCATCCAGTCCTCAGCCCGCCCCATTCCGCGGACGCTCACCACGTTGATGATCGAGAATAGCAGGATCACACCGCCAGCGACAATTTTCTGAACCACCGAGGAATTCCGGTCAGGGAACTGGCCGCACAGATAGGATGAGAAGGTGAAAGCGTATAACGCGAGCGTGCTGATGTACCCGAATATTACCAGCCAACCGATCGCGGAAGCGGCAAAGTGAAGGTCCGGGAAGCTTCGTTTGAAGAAGGAGTAGGTGGCACCTTCGTCCTTGTACAACAAGGCCAATTTCACGTACGAATAAGCGGCACAAAGTGCCAGGACCCCACCGATCAGGATGGCTATGGGTGTGGAATTGCCGACCTGCTCCACCGAAATGCCCAGGATGGAGAAAATGCCACCACCCACCATGCCTCCCAAGGCAATGGCGATCAGCTCGACCAGACCAAGGTCCTTCCTTCCTCTCCTGAAGGATCTATGCATCAGCGCCCACGAATGTCATGGCCTCGTCCATTTGCGATATGTCGAAGTAACGCTCATGGCGCCCCTTGCTGGCGCGCTGAAAGAACAGGTTGTCGATGGGTACCAGGGCCCTTAGGACCTTGGAGTGGGCCACAATGGCCAAGTGGCCGATGTGCGTGTAATTCCGCAGGACCCAGAGCATGTCCTCCATGAACGCCTTCACACTGCTGTGACCAACTTTCAGTTCATCCAACTTCACTAGGACATGGACCTGTCCGTGGCCCTGGTCCAGCTTCTCCTGGAACCATTTTTGGCAGATCCGCTCGTCTGTTTCCGTGAAGCCATCGATCACTTCGATAGCAAGGACATTGTTTGAAGAAATTTGTATCTGTTCAACCATGATCGTTCGTATCGTACCGTCTGATAATGGTCAAGTCACGAATTTCGGCCCCATGCGATACGACCGATCCGTGCGCACTGACACGCTCTCGAAGATAGCCGGTGATGTGGCTTACGCAAAGGACCTGGCGGCGCCGGCACCGGGCCACCTCTGCCATTCACGGACGCTCATCGATCCGCGCACAACCCAGCAGCATCCATGGCTTGTTGCCGAAGTGGGTCAGTAGGTATGCGCTCGTATCGGCTTCTCCTTCACCCATATCATAGGTACAGGAGCCTTCCTCCTCACGGACCAGCATCAACGTGATCTGCTCACCGGACACATTGACGAAGCGGTAGGTGTCCACATACTCGTTGGTGAAACCCTGGTTCTCGATCCGGTCGAACAGCGTGAACGTCATGGAGCTATCCACACCGTTCAGGTAATGACCGGTCGCCTGCGAGCCCTTGAACGCAATGCTCCACGGTGGCTCGGTCCCCCAGGCATGGATGGTGAAGTTCGTATCCAGTCGGGTCATGTCATAGCGGGTGATCGGCGGTTCCGTCTGACCCCTGGACCCATGTCCTGACAACAGGAGAAGCACAATGACCGGAAGGGATCTGAACATGCTCCAAGCTGGTACCACTGTCTTGCGCACGCAGCCTATGGGTTCCCTCATGCAGGGTCCAGGTCCAACAGATCGTCCAGGTCGTAGCGCATTTCCTGGATCCTTGTGTCCACCGAGTTCCGGGCATCCACCACGCCCTTGTTATACAGGGTGCCGCCCACGGATCGCAGGAAGTGGTCGAGCAGTGCATCGGCGGCCACCAGCCCGATCTGTTCATCGCGTTCCATCGCGAAAAAGTCGATCAGCTCCTGCTTGGCCTGGCTGCGTTCCTCTTCGGCCAGCCTGTCCCAGCGCCTTTTCGTGCCTGCCATGTTGTGTGCGAGTCGTTGGTGATCCCTCAAAGGTATCCCTCACCGTGCGCGCTGCTCGTTCAATATCCTGGTCTCCGATCAGGAGGGGCGGCCGATGGACCCAGGTCTGGGCAACAGATAGTTCCCGTACCAGGGTGGAAAGCAACGTTCGGACCTTCCATTCCATGGGGCCCACCGGACCGCACCTCGCATCGATCAGAAGCGGTATTGCAACTTCAGCCCACCGTGGAGGAACACCCCAAGTGGTGCCGGGATGTATGCATCCTCCAGTTGGTTCAGGAACAACATATAGTAGTACTGTGAGCCGGTCAGGTTGTCCGCACCGGCAAAGGCGTCCACCAGCAGGTCCCCGAACTTGCCCCGATAACCCAGTTTGGCGTTCAGCAGCGTGTACGGGTCAGCAACGTGCACACCGTCGCTGGTGAAGGGAACCCGGTCCCGATAGGATGCGGTCGCGTTCGCATAGATCCCTGGCCGGGTCCGCAGGTCCACGCCGCAGTTCACTACCACCGGTGCCACGCCTGCCACATCAAGACCACTGTAGTCCGCCGTCACCGCCATGCCGTCGGCATCCAGGGTCTGGTAGCGGTACTCCCCGTACGTGAAATCCGAGAAGGTCGCATTCACGAACGGGGCCACCAGATCGACAAAACCTTGTTCGGACCGCACGGCCGCACAGGTCAACAACAGCTCCAGGCCTTTGTTGTCCAGTTCGCCCCCGTTGGCGATGTACGTATAGGCGGTCGTATGCTGGTCCAGGGGAACGGCCACGGAGGTGAACTTGTCCTGGAAGCGGGCTTCGAAAACGGCCACCTGATACTGCACGCGGTGGTCCCACAGGTCCCCCTTCGTTCCGAATTCGATCTGCGTTCCCTGTTCCGGGCGCAAGCCGGTGTTCAACCCACCGGTGGTGGAAAGTATGATGTTGCCGCTCACCGGGGCCTTGTACCCCACGCTATATGAAGCGTACAGCGAAACGTGGTCATTGAACACCTTGTTCAGCGCAACGTGCGGTGAGATCAGGCCGGTGTATCTGGCCTGCACCCGGCTTTCCCTGTCCGTACCAGGTATGGCCAGCCGGTCTTTCAGGTCCAAGGACATCGAACTGCTGCCCACACCGGCGGTGAGCGACAGGCCATATGGCATTCGCAAGACCCACTCGCTGATCAGGGAATGGGTTCGGCTACCGGCGAACTGGTTACTGCGCAGGTCGCCGATCACGTTGTAGCCCAGACTGTCGTTAGGGTCAACGGCCATTCGGTACCCGGCTATCTGGGCGTGTTGCTCTTGGTATTCCAACCCGGCAATTCCGGACAGCTCCATGCCGTGCCCGAGGTCGAAGTGCAGGTCGAGGACGAGCCGTGTGCCGTAGTTCATCGGGGTCTTGTCCGTCCAGCCCCCAGCGGAACTGGCCGTGGTGCTCAGTCCGGAACCGAACACCGTGGTCGTATTGGACAACCAGGGTGCCAATGTGTACTTGTGGCTCACACCGGCCCGGAAGCTCTTCACCGCACTGTGCGCATCGTTCTTGATGTACTTCGAATTTCCGCTATAGTCATGGGCTTCATACTGGTCGATGGTAAGCTCACCGCCCCGCTGATCGTAGCTGTCGCTGAACCCGAAATAGGCGCTCACCTGCTGCTTTTCACTGGCTCGGAATTCGAGCACTGCATTCACGAAGTCCTTGGTGCTGGCGTTATGGTCCATATAGCCATTGGAGGTCTGGTGGCCGTAGTTCAGCAACACCGAGCTTTTGGCCATTCCGAGTTGCAGCGTTGTAGTGCTGCGCAACAGGCCGTAGCTGCCCAGCTGCACCTGTTGGCTGAAGGAACTACGCCCTTGCTCCGGACGCACCGTCTTCAGGTCCACCACACCGGCGATCGCCAGACCGTACAGGGAACCGGCGGGCCCCTTGATCACGTTCACCTGGCCGATGGAGCCCATGTCGATGTCGTCCATCAGGGTGACACCCTCCGCATCGGTCAAGGGGATGTTGTTGTAGTAGACTTTGTAGCCCTGGCCATCGAAGTTGTTGTTGGCACCGCGGAAGCCCACACCGTTGCCGAAACCCCGGATATTGAACTGTTGGCCGGAGGACACTCCCCTGCGGTTCATGGTCACACCGGGGACGTTGGACTGGATGGCATCATCCAGAAAGAGACCGGTGCCGCGTTGCAGTTCCGTCAGGCGCAGTTGCACCATGGAGACTGGTTTCTCCAGGGTCCTGGGGTCCTGGCCGTGGTTGCCCACCACTTGCACTTCGTCCAAGGTTTCGCTGGCTGGTGAAAGACCGATCTCCAGCACTTGAGCACAGTCAGTCACGATGGTTACGTATGGGCCATAGCCCACGTAGGTAATGGTGAGCACCATGTTCGGGGTGCAGGTCAATTGGAATTCCCCCTCGCTGTTCGAGGTGGTCATTTGATCAAGGTCCGTCACGATCCTTGCGCCCGCCAAGGGCATTGTGTTGGCGGCATCGTGCAGCCTGCCCTTCAGCAAATCGCTTTGCGCGAATGCGGACAGACCCATGCACAGCCCCAACATGACGATCAATCTGTTCTTCATGTTCGTTGGTTCGTTTGAATGGGATACACGCAGCAGCGGGCGGGCCCGATGCGGACCTGCCTGCGGTGTGGCCTTGTGGCCGGCGTTAACGGATCAAACGGACCTGGGTGGTGGACTGGTCACATCCAGTACCACGGACCGGTACAAGGCCTCGCGGAATACGGGGTCGGTGGTGCCCTCTTCCAGGACCACCGCTGCGTGGCGAAGTGTGCTTGGAGGAAGACGCAGCAACACCTTCTGGTAACGCAGGGGTGTTCCGCGCCTGTTCTTTGAATTCTTGTCCTTCTTCAGGTTGGCCAGGTACCGCGTGATCAGGTCATGCTCCTGGTGGTCCGGCAGGGCGTGGTGGATCACCGTACCATCTGCGATCGTCTCGCTCCGCACCAGATCGAAGAGCTCGCCTTCATAGATGAACTCATGATCGTTCTTCCAATCGAGTCGGCCTTCCTCACCTGTTGCTATGACTATGGTCGTGAGCTCCTCTTCGCTCAGACCTATCTTGATGCGCTGCTTCACTTCCTTACGCAACTGCATCTGTTGCACCTTCACAAGCACATGGTAGCCCACCAAGTTGAAGCCCAGGGCCAGAAGCAGCAGGGTTGCGAGAATGCCTTTCACGGTGGACAGTTCCTAAGGACAGACGCCAAGGTAGTACGGAAAACTCCCATTGTCGCGCGGTTCAAGGGTATTGAGCCATGGGGTCACTGGTTCAATCCCGCTTCAATTTCGGATACCAGTGCTTCGGCGCATCCGGGTCCGTTGGTGGGGGAGGGTCCTGCATGTCCACCTCCGGGAACAGCTTGGTGCGGAAGCCCTCGAAGTCCCGGGCCCATTCCTTGTGGTGGTACACGCATACCGGCAGACAGATCGAGCAGTACTTGTGCTTGGCGAAGTAGGGAAAGCAGCGGCCCGTATCCACCAGGTAACGGTCGTTGCCCAAGTGGTCCTTTCCCGCCTCGGGCGAACGTGCATCGGGTATGGCCTTGGCCGGGCAATAGATCCTGCAGGCCTTGCACGTGTCGCAGAAGGCGGCGATGCCGGCATCGATGGGTCGATCGGTACGCAGGGACATGTCCGTGATCACGCTGCCCAGGCGGAACAACGGCCCCATCCGGGGATGGATGATGGAACCGTGCCGGCCCAGTTCCCCGAATCCCGCTTTCAAGGCCAGGGGTACATGCAGCACATCGCTGTCCCCGATCGGGTGTTCCACCGTGCAGGCATGTCCAAGGCTGCGGATGTAGGCGGCCAGCTGGATCACCACCTCGCCCAGCGTGAAATAGACCCGCAGGCTTTCCACTGCGGAATCCTCCGAGGGGACCTGCTGGAACTTCCGCCAGCGCATGCGCTGGCCCACGACCACCGCAAATCGCTCCTTCACCTCCCGGCCCTGGTAGATGTCACCCGGCTCGATCAAAGCCACGCCGACCTCGTCCGCGCCAAGCGCGAAGGCCTTCTTCTTCAATGCATCGGCAGCCGAAGCCTCGCTTTCAAAGGTGGTCCTGTCCGCAGCCACCGGACCGGTGAAGCGCGGGTACTGGTGCTCCCGTATCTCCGCGAGGATCTCATCCACCTCCGCGATCTGGATGCTCCTTCCTCCCACGGAACGGTACCATTCATCCCATTGGAAGGCCGGTGGAGCATCGCTTGCGCTGTGCATGGAAATGCGCTTCAGCTCTTCCCGTAGCGCTTCTGCACCGAGCGGATCGTGGCCTTGCAGATCTTCTCGAGCACCTTCAGGTCCAGGTCGCTGAGCCGTTTGAAGTAGATGCAGGCCTTTCCCATCCGGAAGGTGCCCAATTGCTCCAACAGCTTCTCGTCAGTACTGCCAGGATCGGTGACGTAGAGCGAGAACTCCGCCTTCCTCGGGGAGAAGCCGAGCAGTGGCGCATCCCCTTCGCGGCCGCTGGCATAGGTGTAGTGATAGCTCCCGAACCCGATGATGCTGGGGCCCCACATGCGGGCTTCATGCCCGGACCAGGTCCGCATCCGCTCGATCAGCCGGAAGCTGTCCTCCCTCCTGGACTCCCTGTCCACGAAGGCATGGATGAAGTCCTCCACGCTCTCATTGGTCACTTGTGTCTTGTTCTTGGAAGCCATGGTCGGTAAGGGCCTTGAATGGTGCGCGCCTCGTCGCGCATGACCAAGGTAGGCCGACCTCAATGCTTCACCACCCGCTCCACACTCCTTACCTGTCCGTTGATCTCGACCTCGAGCAGGTAGAGCCCACGTGCCAGGTCGCTCAGGTCGATCGTACACCGATCGGTGCCGGGTACCACATTCCTGGTCAGGACCACTTGTCCCGCTGCGCTGGTGATGGTGATGTTCCCGGGCGCCTGGGCCGTGCCGAACATGACCGTGACCGTATTCCAGGTCGGGTTCGGATGGAGGGACACGCGCAGTGCTCCAGCCTCTGCGATCCCCACACCCTCTGCGCTCAACTTCACGATCCAGGCATCGTCCTCGGTTCCTTGCTCTCCTGCGAGCACGTAAGTGTTCACGTCGGTCTCCACGATGGCGTTGAAGCGATCATCCACCGTTCCGCCCAGGCACAACTGCCATTCCAAGGTGCCGTTCATGTCCAGTTTCAGGACCCATCCGTCATCGTTCCCGTGATTGCCGGACACATCCCCATCATTGCTCATCGTTGATCCGGCGATCGCGAAGCCCAGGTCCTGTGTCTGTTTGATGGCGTACGCGTGATCGAAGCTGGAACCTCCGTAGCACCGTGTCCACAGGGTATCGCCCGCAGCATCGAGCCGAACCACCCAGACATCGAAGGCGCCATGGTTGCCATGCACATCGCCATCCGTGGAAACGCTATGCCCGGCGACCACGAAACCACCGTCCATGGTCTGCGCGATGGAAGTGGCCCGGTCGTTCCCGGATCCGCCCAGGCTGCGCGTCCAGAGTGTATCCCCATTGGCGTCCGAACGCACGACCCAGAAGTCGTCCCCGCCGTGGTGGCCAGGCCCGGAGCCCGAGCGACCGGCAGTGATGATGCCGCCATCAACGGTCGTCCTGACGGCGTTGATCCAATCGTAGGCAAGCCCTCCCCAGCAGGTGGTCCAGGCCAACGCACCGTACTGGTCGAGCTTCACCACATAGCCATCATTGGCACCCTGGTAGCCCCAGACATCTCCATCGTTGGAGTACGTGAACCCGACCGCGATCGTCCCCTGTCCATTGGTGCCATCGATCGCGTATATCGCGTCCAGGCTTGACCCTCCGGTACACCGGGTCCACAGGGTGTCTCCCTGGGCGTTCAGTCGCACCAGCCACCCCTCGTTGTTGCCGTGGCTGCCTTGCACGTCGCCATCGGTGGAAGTGGTCTCAGCACCGATCACGTAACCCCAGTCACTGGTCTGTTGGATGGCATGCGCCTCATCGCCGAAGGAGCCGCCAAGACATTTCTGCCAGACCACGAAGCCTTGGGCATCCAGTTTCACCACCCAGGCATCCCCGGTGCCGCCATGGTTCCCACTCACGTCGCCGTCGTTGGAATAGGTGCGCCCGGCGAACACGTAGCCACCGTCCATGGTCTGTTGGATGGCGTTCGCGCGATCGATCATGGAACCACCCAGGAAGCGCTGCCACAGGACCCCGGGCTGCGCATGGGCCGACAGCGCACATACGCCCAGGATACCACTTGCCAGATACCCGATCAGCTGAGGTCCGGTTGCTCGTTCCATGGTCCTTTCGCATCCCAACAGGGGCGTACCATCAAATATAGCCCGGAACGGATCGTGTCCTACTCCTTGATGAAGCGCCCGGTCCGGCGTCCGTTCGGACCCAGCAGTTGGACCACATAGCTTCCCGGCGTCAGTTCCCGCACATCCAATTGCAGGTTGCCGAACACGCCCTGCCCGGAGCGCAGTGCACGTCCCCGGACGTCCAGCACCGACCATGCGTCAGCAGCTTCCACGCCGGGTATCAGCAAGTGGTCGGTGCAGGGGTTCGGTGCCAGGGCCAGGGATGGTGCCTTGCGTTCGTTCACGCCGTTCGTGCCAGGACCAAAGACCACGGTGGAGGTGCCATCGGCCACCACCAAGGTGTACAGCGGATCCGTGTTCCACAATACCATGTCGCCTTCGTCGCTCACCATCTTCACCACGTTCGCGAACGTACCCAGTGGAGTGATGGCCGTGCCGTGTCCGGCATAGGTCCACGTGACGGTGAATGTGCCGTCATTGTCCGTGTATGTATCGCTGAAGCTGTTGCCGTACTGCAAGGGGAATTCCAGGATGTGCTTCGGATCGGTGTAGGGATTCGGTCCTCCCGGCACATCGTCTGCCACCAACTCCAGCACCGTGGTATTGATGTTGAAGTAGATGTACTCCATGCCGATGCCCGTCAGGTCCTGGACGTAGGCCCAGTTGGCGTTGGGGTAGTTCGCGGCATAGGGTGTTCCTGCGGCCACCTGGATGGTCATGTCACCCAGATCCGCCAGCGTAACGCTGCTCAGGTCCCAGATCTGGTTGATGCCATCACTGGGTACCACGGCGCTACCCATGTCCGTGAGAAGGTGGATGCTCACCGTGGTGCCTGTGGGGGCCTGCATCCAATAGTTCAAGGTGACCTGTGCGGACAGACCATGAGCTGCCAGCATCGTGCAGAGGGTAATGAAGTTTCGCATGTGAGGTTGGAATTATGCTACCAAGTTCGGCTGGTGCAGGTTCCTTCGCGCAGGATCCCCTGAACAGGATATCGACCGGTGCCTGTCGATCATGCGGACACCGAACCACCCGAACGTCGCTTGGGCAGAAGGCCTACTTCAACCGCTCCAGCCTTCCCTTGCGCTTCACCAGGTTCTTGTAGTCCCACTGCACCTCGCGGCTGCGTTGCAACCAGCGGCGTAGGTCCTGTACATCGATGTCGGAAAGGTCTGTAAAGAATACCGAAGCGTCCTTGAACTCGGCGCCGCGGACTTCCAGGCCTTCCTCGCCGAAGTCGGCCCCGCTCCAGAACATCAGGCGCATGCCCGCCTTCTGCCGGCTATAGCCAACGATCGGGTTGCCCTCGATGAACCACACCGGATGGCCGTGCCACACCTTGCCCTCGGCTTCGGGAAGCTCGTGGGTGATGGTCTCCGACAGCAGCGCGCAGATGGCCTGGTCGCTTCCGGACAGGGTCTGGTGATAGGCCCGGATGTCGGCGTTCATGGTGCTGGTCGGCGATCCCCTGCCTCCATCACATCCGCACCACCCGGGTGCTCACTAGGGACCCGGAGGCCGTGACCACCTGCACCAGGTACAGGCCCGGCTGCTCCGGCAGCTGGTGGTCCAGCACCAGCGGGTCGCGGAGCGCCACTTCCTGTACGAGCCGGCCGGTGCGGTCCAGCACGTGCAGGGCCCGCGGACCGGCGACGCCGCGCAGATCGATGGCCACGGTGCCCGCGCTCGGGTTCGGGTACACGGCCAGCGCGTGGTCGTCGGTGTTCGCGGTAATGCCCACAGAACCGTTGTCGGTCAGCTGCACCAGGAAAAAGCCCTGGGGGTTCGCGCTGTTGGAGAGGATGGTGGCCTCGGCCGGTCCGGGATCGAAGTCCAGTTCAGGGAGGTTGGGGTCGGCCGGGTCGGTGTAGTTCCCGATGGCGTGGAGGGTACCGTCATCGCCAAGGTTGATGGCTTTGCCGAAGTCGGTCGCGGAGGAGCCCATGGCCCCCGCCCACACGAAGTTGCCGGTCGCGTCCAGCTTCAGGATGTACACGTCCGTGGTACCGGAGAAGCTTGATGTGATCGTGAAGGTGCCCGGGCCGTTGTCGAAGTCGGGTGTGCCCGCGAAGTACCCGATCGTGTAGCTGGTGCCATCGGCCGCCACGGCGATGTCCCTGGCCACGTCACTCTGGTTCCCCACGATCTCCCGCACCCACTGGAAGTCCCCGTTGGCGTCCAGCTTCAGGATGTAGGTGCCATCGCTG
>JAGQVN010000337.1 GCA_020437905.1 Flavobacteriales bacterium | reverse complement strand
CCAAAGCCCATGAACCGGACCATGCCGATCGTAGTTACCGCCCCCCGCTGGAAGCAGGCGCTTGCCGTCCTCATTACCGCCATCGCGTTCGAGCGGCTGTTCTGGCAGGCTGGTTTGGGGCTGAACCTGGCCCTGTTCACCTTGCTGGTCTTGAGTGGGTCGCTCGTCCTACATGGTGCGCAGTATTTGACCTTGCCGGCCCGCATCGCGCTTGTGCTTACGCTGCTGGCGGACCTGATGGTGGTGGTGCATGGCACCGCTGTCGCCATCGTGGGCGCCGTGGCCGGGCTTCTCGTGACCAGTGCCCTGATCATGGAACCCGGATTACGGAGCCTTCCTTATGCGCTTGGCCAGGCCGTCACCAACCTGTTCGTGGGACCTTTCCGCCTACCCTCCGGGCTGTCCGCGGTGCTTGCCGTGAACCGCAGGGCCTCGCGCGGTTGGCGCTGGTTCCAACTCGCGTTGGTGCCTGTGCTCGTCTTCGTGGTCTATTTGCAGCTCTATCGGGTGGCCAATCCCCGCTTCGACACCTTCTCGGCATCCTTCCTCGACGGCTTCGGCCGCTGGCTAGCTGAGGCCTTCGCCGAGCTGCTGACCCCGCACTTCCTGTTCCTCGTGCTCGCGGTGCTTGTCGCTGCCGGCCTGCTGTTGCGGAATGCCCCTAAGGCCTGGTCGCTTCCCGAGTCCCATTGGACCGATGTCCTCCTGCGGCGACGTTCCCGGCGCCCGGGATGGTTGCGGCCCCTGCCCATGAACGCCTTGGAGCGTGAGCGGCGCCGCGGCATCCTACTCCTGGTGATGGTGAACGCACTGCTGGTCGTGGTGAACATCATCGACATCCACTGGTTCTGGACGGGGTTCGAGGTGCCCGAGGGGTTCAGTCTGAAGCAGTTCGTGCATGAGGGCACCTGGGTGCTGGTGTTCAGCATCCTGCTCAGCATGGCCATCCTGCTGCACCTGTTCCGCGCCAACCAGAACTTCCATCCGAAGGCACGCACGATGCGGCTGCTGGCGTTGCTCTGGGTGGCACAGAACTTCGTGCTGGGCGTTTCGGTCTACCTGCGTAACCAGCACTACATCAGCTTCCATGGCCTGGCCTACAAGCGCATCGGGGTCATCGTGTTCCTGGTGCTCGTGCTAGTCGGTCTGGTCACCCTGTTCCGCAAGATCCGCCACCGTTTGAGCTTGTACCATCTGCTGCGCGTGAACGCTTGGGCGGCCTTCGTGGTGCTGGTCGCGCTGGGCTTTGTGGACTGGGACCGGGTGATCGTGCGCCACAACCTGCACCACGACAATCCGGCCGAGATCGACATTGACAATTACCTGGCCATGAGCGACCGGGTACTGCCCCTCCTCTACGCCGATCTGGAACTGGTGGAGCGTCAGATGAAGAAGCATCGTAGGAACACGGTTCGCTGGGTGGACCACCTTGATCCAGCGGAGTTCCGGGGCGCATTGGACGCGAAACGCATGCGCTTCGTGGAGGGGAAGGCCGGTTCCGACCTCCGTTCCTGGACCTGGGGAGAGGCAAGGGCCCTGAGCGAGTTGCAGGCTATGGGTCTGGACCGATGAAGGGAGGAAGGGAACGAGCATGCTCCAAGGACTTGATGTCTGGCGCCCTGGTGCTTGCCGGGGCGTGCGTCCTGGCCTTTTCACCGGACCATTTCCTGCCCATGGTGGCCCGGTCCTTCCTGCCCCAATGGGTATTCGGCCTGGCACTGCTGGTGGTTCTCTCCCTTTGGCACCACCGTTTGTTGCTGGGGGCGGGGGCCTTGGTCGGGTTGGTGCTGGCTTCGGGCCAGCTCCGAGCACCAGTGTCACAGGCCATGCCAGGGTTCCACGGTCAAGGCATCACCATCGCCCACCTGAACCTGCTTCAGCCCAATCGTGACAAGACCGAAGCCATCCGGGCGGCCCTTGCGCAGGGTGCGGATCTGCTGGCTTTCCAGGAGGTGGATACGGTCTGGGCGGCACGCCTGGAGGAGAAGCTGGCCGTATCCCATCCGCACCGGCTGGTCGTGCCT
>JAGQVN010000336.1 GCA_020437905.1 Flavobacteriales bacterium | reverse complement strand
TGGTAAGGAACACTGGAGGCTGGGGTGCCGATCCAGTGAGCAAGGACATTGGCTTGTACGTGTCCGAAGTGAGTGGGCAGACCGACGCGCATAGTAACCTTGCGGCCTTGCTGAACGGCAATGTGGTGGTCGGCGACCGTGGCGGTCAGGTGGTCGGTTCGGGTGGACAACGTGTGCTGGCGCTCCAGAACGGGGTCGCGCCTTCCGGTCCGCCGTCCAGCGGCTCCGGCCTGCCGGATGGAGGCGTGCAGCTTTTTTCCGAAGTGGACCTGACCGGCGTATCCGTGCTCACCGTCATGAACGGCGATGGCCAGGTGGTGAAGATGTATCGGGAAGCTGCCTTGACACCGGGGGACAGTGCACCGCTCGCACCGACCTATGATGCTTCAGTGATCGACGTACTGGACAACATGCGAACACGGATCAATGAGCTTGAAGCACGCTTGCAGGCCCTGGGTTTGTTGGAGTGATCGTTCATGGTTTGAAGGGTGAGCGGATGACGTGAGCCACGTGATCGGTGTAGTAGTGATGGTGACCATGGTAATTGGTCCATCTGCGCGGACCGATCGCACCTGCCTTCACCGAGTGCTTCACCTTTCGTAACCCTCATGGGCCTTCGTATCATTGGTCCGGTGGAACAAGCTCCCTCGTCGCTACGCACCGGACCTGTGGCCGTGAAGATCCTGCGCACCGCGTATATCACGCCGGATGCGAAGCAGTTCACGGTGGAGCGTCCGCCCGGCTTCAAGTTCGAACCCGGCCAGGCCACCATGGTGGCCATCAACAGAGATGGATGGAGGGACAGGAAGCGGCCTTTCACCTTCACCAACCACCGCACGGCCCGCAGGCTGGAGTTCATCATCAAGATCTATCCCGACCACCACGGCGTCACCAAGGAACTGGCGTTATTGCGCAAGGGAGATGAACTGGTCCTGGAAGATGTCTTCGGTGCGATCACCTACCAGGGCCCCGGTTTCTTCATTGCGGGTGGGGCGGGGGTGACCCCCTTCGTGAGCATCCTGCGTGACCTGAACCGGAAGAAAGAACTGAAGGGCAATACCCTGCTCGTGAGCAACCGTACGGCCATGGACGTGATCCTGGACGAGGAGTTCACCAAGATGCTGGGGCGCAATTTCCTGAAGGTGTTCACGCGGCAGAACGTGATCGGCTTCCGGGAGCGCCGGATCGATCGCGACATCCTGATCGCCTTGGTGCAGGACTTCGATCAGCATTTCTATGTCTGTGGAAGCGAGGAGTTCGTGAGCCACATCAATGGCATGTTGCTGGATCTCGGCGCCCGGAGCGCGTGGCTCGTGTTCGAACGGTCGTGATCGCGGGCGATCCGTACCTTCAGAGCACCAAGACCCGACGCCATGTGGATGCGTTCTTTCCTCCCTGTTCCCTTCTTCTTCCTATCGTGCATGGCAAATGCGCAGCCGGGCGACCATGCGCTTGGTCCCTCAGGTACCGCACGCGGTTTCATTCCCGTGGATCTGGGCATGGGCCAGACCATGTACGCGATCGATCGCAACTTCGGTTTTGACAGCAGTTGGGTGGTGCTGGCTCGCGCCAATGCCGCGATGGAGATCGAGGAACTGCGCGCCCACCGTCTGCATACGGCGCTCACCTTCCTGAACGGCTTCGCGCCCCTGGATGATGGCTATCTGGTGGCGGGGTCGAGCTACGGATTTTCGAACTATCCCTTCGTGATGAAGACCGACTTCATTGGCAGCGTGGATTGGTACATGACCCCGATCGACTTGGAATACGGTCAGGACCAGATGAACGCGGTGTTCACGTCGGGTGCGAACTTCACCTGCTACACCTATCCAGGAGGTACGTTCCGAAATGGGATGTATCGCTTCAATGGGAACGCAAGCCAGGGCATCCAGAGCGGGGCCGAGATCGTGACCGACTTCA
>JAGQVN010000335.1 GCA_020437905.1 Flavobacteriales bacterium | reverse complement strand
TCGGCCACCGAAATGGATGAGGCAGCAGGGGTATTGATGACCTCGATCCCCTTGCTGATGGCATGGTCCACATCAATGTTATCCAGTCCGACGCCTCCGCGTCCGATCATTCGCAGACCCGGGCAGGCGTCGATCAGATCCTTCCGGACCTTCGTGGCACTTCGCACCAGAAGCACCTCGATCCCTTCCCGTTGGATATGTTCCGCCAGGAGGTCCTGTCCCACATGGTCGGTAGTGACCCGAAAACCTTCGTTCTTCAAGGCATCCACCGCAGCAGGGGCGATGCCGTCATTGGCATGGATACGCATCATCAACCGTTCTTTTTCGCGAATTCGTGCATCACGTCCACCAGGACCTGAACGCTTTCCAAGGGGAGGGCATTGTACATGCTGGCCCGGTAGCCACCCACGCTCCGATGCCCTCTGAGGCCGCTGATCCCGGCTTCCTTCCAGGCAGCATCGAAAGTCTCTTCAAGGGCCGTATTGGTCAGGCGAAAGGTCGCATTCATGGAACTTCTGTCCTCCCGTGCGGTCGTCCCCTCGAACAAGGGCAGCTCATCGATCGCACCATACAACAGACCGGCCCTGGCCTCACTGCGTTCTTGCATGGCCTTCACGCCGCCTTGTTCCTTCATCCATTCCAGTGTGAGCATGCTCACATAGACGGGATAGACCGGTGGAGTATTGAACATGCTCTCCTTCTTGATGTGGTTCCTCAGGTCCATCATGTTCCCAAGGGAACGACCGGTCCTGCCCAGCAGTTCGTCCTTCACGATGTACAGGGTCGTGCCGGCAGGTCCCATGTTCTTCTGTGCTCCTGCATAGATCATGGCAAAGTCCGCGACATTCACGGGCCTGCTGAAAATGTCGCTGCTCATATCACAGATCACCGGAGTACCATCACTGGATGTAGGAAGGTCCTTGTACTGGGTGCCGTAGATGGTGTTGTTGCTCGTGAAATGAAAGTAGTCGACCCCGCTCGGGATGGGGTGACCCTTGGGGATGTAGGTGTGATCCTTATCAGCACTGCTGGCCACTACATCCACTTCACCGAACCCTTGGGCTTCCTTGATCGCATTGGAAGCCCAGGTCCCCGTATCCGTGTAGGCCGCCTTTCCTCCGACCTTCATGTAGTTCATGGGCACCAGGAAGAAGCCAGTACTGGCCCCGCCTCCGAGGAACAGTATGGAATACCCTTCCGGAACGTCCAGCAACTCCTTGACGAGCGCGCGTGCCTTTTCCATGATGGCCACGAAAGGCTTGCTTCGGTGACTGATCTCCAGGATGGAAAGACCGGAACCATCCAGGTCAAGGACCGCTGCCGAGGCCTTCTCGAACACGGTACTGGGGAGTATACAAGGGCCTGCGCTGTAATTGTGCACCTTCTGCTTGGTCTTAGTGGACATGGTCCCTGGCTATTTGGCCGGCAAAGGTAAGGGAGTGCGGCAAGGTCGAAGGCCACCATTCATGTAGGTGGTGGGTCTGTTGGTCACGGTGTCTTCCTCAGGGACCAGGAGGCTTCGGAGGTGCATTGTAGGGCCTCCGGTCCGGGTCGAGGTCCTTGACATCCACGTCCCGTTCAAAGATCCAGCGACCCTTGTTCCACTGGTACGCATCGTAGCTCAGGTCCGGTCCGGTGAAAGCCGCTTGCCCGCTAAGCTCCGGACGGAGCGCGTTCAAATGGTCCATCACGATGCGGTCCTCCTCCGGTCGGAATTCCAAGTGCATTGTTGCCTGGAAGGAATACGCATAGATCTTTCTGGTCTCCGGCAGGCGACCACCCTCGAAGAGATCGGCCCCCAGCCGTGGTTTGTCCCCCCTGAACGATAGGACCTCGATGATCTTTCGCGTTTCGATCCGGCTAT
>JAGQVN010000334.1 GCA_020437905.1 Flavobacteriales bacterium | reverse complement strand
CGGCACACTTCCCGAGCGGCATCCTGACCATCACCGGACGGGGGTGATGGAATTATTTGTTGGATCCGATCTTTGCTATATTGGCGCCGGGA
This sequence comes from Flavobacteriales bacterium, assembly GCA_020437905.1. Lineage (GTDB taxonomy): Bacteria > Bacteroidota > Bacteroidia > Flavobacteriales_F > PHOS-HE28 > PHOS-HE28. The sequence goes on along the minus strand of JAGQVN010000334.1, from coordinate 3,039 downwards.
TCAAAGGAGGTCCCGGCGAGGGGAATGTACCCGGACCGGGCGGAACAGAACGGACACTAGACGTATGAGGGGGATAATTACCGCAGCGATCTGCGCGGCCGTGGTGAGCAATTCGTTCGCTCAACAGGACCCACAGTTCACACAGTACATGTTCGACCGCCTGTCGATCAACCCGGCCGTGGCCGGAACGCAGGGGAACATCTGCCTGACCGCGCTGATGCACCAGCAATGGACAGGCTTCGATGGCGCGCCCAAGACGGGACTGCTCAACTTCAGCATGCCCATCAGCAAGATCAGTAGCGGTGTGGGGCTGTCCGTATACCTGGACCAATTGGGACAGCAGCAAGGCACCGCCGCCCGCCTCCACTACTCCTTTCACAGAAGCTTCGGACCCGGAACGTTCGCGGTGGGCCTCTATGCCGGGTTCCTGAGCCGTACCCTGGGTAATGATTGGCGTGCCGTCGATCCGGTGGGGGATGACAACACGATCCCGGACAACGGAGCCACTGCCGGTGGCTTCGACCTGGGAGCCGGTCTCTACTACACTGCACCCACTTTCTGGGTTGGCATCTCCAGCACGCAGTTGCCGGAGACCGAATTGCAGGATGTCAGCATCAAGAACACCCGACATTACTATGTGCAGGGTGGTTACAACTGGGCCATCGGTGGGAATACCAAGTATGTGTTGAAGCCGAGCCTGTTGGTGAAGAGCGATGCCGCGTCGACACAGCTCGACGTCAACGCGACGTTCCTCTATAATAACATGGTCTGGCTGGGCGTTTCGTACCGTACGGAGGACGCGATCGCGCCGATGATCGGTTACCAGCACGAGTTCAAGGATGGGAACAGTGCGGTGAGGCTGGGATACAGCTACGACGTGACCACCTCGGAACTGAGCAATTACAGTAGTGGCGGACATGAGGTCATGTTGAACTACTGCTTCAAGATCAAGAAAAAGGAGAAACTCGAGATATACAGGAACATCCGCTTCCTGTGATATCGTAACCCATTAACCTGCACAGCCGTTGAAAGTCTAGCCTGAGGTGTCCGCTTACCCGTTCATGATCAGGCGAAATGCAAGGAAAAGGACCAACGGCATAAAAGGAGGAACCATGGATCGTCGTCCCATTTTCTATCTCTGCGTGATCGGCTTGCTGGCGAGCTGTGGGCGTGGTGGTCAGGGGCAGTTGATCGGTGTCCAAGGACGCCCCAACTGGTACCAGGTGGACCCATACGGTATGAACTACATACCCATGGGTAGCTATGTCATGGGTCCGAGCGACCAGGACGTGCCCTATGCCCTCGTCACCAAATCCAAGACCGTCTCTGTTCAAGCCTTCTACATCGACCAGACCGAGATCTCCAACAACGAGTATCGGCAGTTCGTTTTCTACGTGCGCGACAGCACGGCGAAGATGATCCTTGGTGATGAGGATATCGGCGAGCACATCATCAGCGAGGATGAATACGGTGAGGAGATCGATCCACCCATCATCAACTGGCGGGAACGCATCAATTGGTGGGGAGAGGAGGAGCGCGAGGCGCTTTGGGATATGTTCCTCAGTGAAAGCGAACAATTCTACCGGCGTCGGGAGATCGATACCCGGAAGCTCATGTTCGAGTATTATTGGGTGGACCTGAAGGAAGCGGCGCGCAAGGCCGGGAAGGACCTGGACCTGAGCTACACGAACGTGAAGGGACAGAACAATGCCATCCGTGGCCACAGCGATCGCTCCAAGTTCATCATCAAGGAGGTCATCAATGTCTACCCGGATACCCTGGCGTGGGTGCATGACTTCACCTATTCCTTTAATGAACCGCTTACCGAGAACTACTTCTGGCACCCTGCCTATGATGATTATCCGGTCGTGGGTATCACCTGGCAGCAGGCGAACGCTTTCAACGTGTATCGCTCACAGTTGATGAACAGCTGGTTGAGCAACAACGGCGAACCGTTCGTGAACCGGTTCCGACTGCCTACCGAGGCGGAGTGGGAGTATGCCTCTCGGGGTGGTCTGGACCTGGCGCCGTACCCGTGGGGTGGCCCCTACATCCGTAACCGCCAGGGTTGCTTCCTCGGCAATTTCAAGCCGCTGAACGGCAATTATGTCGATGATGGTGGATTCCACACGGTCCCCGTCGATAGTTACAGCCCGAACGACTACGGGCTGTACAACATGGCCGGTAACGTCTCCGAATGGACCAGTACCGCCTTCGATGAGAGCGTCTACGATTTCGATCACGCCCTGAACCCGGAGTACAGCTACGATGCGGTGGCTAATGACCCGCCCTCGCTGAAGCGAAAGGTGATCCGCGGCGGCTCGTGGAAGGATATCGGATACTACCTGCAGACAGGTACCCGCAGCTACGAATATCAGGACACGGCAAAGTGCTACATCGGATTCCGCAGTGTGATGACCTATTTGGGTCGAGGCAAGGCGGTCAATGCGGAAGACCTCTAGGAACTTAACGTGGATGGGGGTGGACCACCTGCAACTACGCCCAGCCATTCGACACTCACAGACCTTAACTAAAAGCTAGGACGAACGATGAAACCAGGCAGCAAGAAGTGGAAGAACTTGATGGCCAAGCTCTATGGGATCGGAGCCGCCGTCGTGATTATTGGCGCCCTGTTCAAGATCCAGCACTGGCCCTTGGCCGGCTTCTTTTTGATCGCTGGTCTCAGCACGGAGGCGATCATCTTCTTCTTCTCCGCGTTCGAACCTCCGCACGAGGATCCTGATTGGAGCCTGGTATACCCTGAGTTGGCCACCGGCGAAAGGGCCGAAGGGGATGACTTCAAGAAGGAGGATCAACGTTCGGTGACCGAGCAACTGGACGATATGCTGGAAGCCGCCAAGATCGAACCGGAGCTGATCCAAAGCCTGGGTCAGGGGATGCGTTCGCTTAGCGACCAGGCACGTCAGATGGGTGAGATCACCGGTGCGGCAGCCGCCACCAGTGAGTATGCCGATAGTTTGAAGGGCGCTTCAGCGAAGGTCAGTGAGTTGAGCGAGAGCTATGCCCGCGCAAGTGAGT
>JAGQVN010000333.1 GCA_020437905.1 Flavobacteriales bacterium | reverse complement strand
TGAGAAGGTGAAACTGAAGGAGTTGTACGACCCTACGCTTACATTCCAGCTCAGTAATGACTTCCATGTGCTGAAGGTCATGAAGGGCTATCTGCCGGGGGATGCCAGCTCCCTGGAATACGCAGCCTTGATCGAGTGGAACAACATCTACTTCGATCAGCGTCCGAAGATCGCGGGCAGGGCCAACGATGTGGTTCGGTTGGGTCTGGTGCAATGGCAGATGCGTCCGATGGCCGATCTGAACGCGCTATACGACCAGGTCGAATTCTTCATCGACGCGGTGAGCAGCTACAAGGCTGACTTCTGCCTTTTCCCCGAGCTTTTCAATGCGCCCCTGCTCGCCGAGTTCGATCACATGAGCGAAGCCAAGGCCATGCGGGCATTGGCCCAATACACAGAAAAGCTGCGTGACAAGTTCTCCGAGTTCGCCGTGTCCTACAATGTGAACATCATCACCGGAAGCATGCCCCTGGTGGTCGGTCCGCATCTCATGAACGTGGGCTATCTGTGCCGAAGGGATGGCTCGACCGAACGGTTCGAGAAGATACACATCACGCCGAACGAGGTCCAATACTGGGGCATGTTGGGCGGTGAGGATATCAAGGTCTTCGACACGGACTGCGGCAAGGTGGGTGTGCTGATCTGCTACGATGTGGAATTCCCCGAATTGCCCAGACTGATGGCCCTTCAGGGCATGCAGATCCTGTTCGTCCCCTTCCTGACCGATACGCAGAACGGGTACATCCGGGTGCGGCGTTGTGCGCAGGCAAGGGCGATCGAGAACGAGTGTTACGTGGCCATTGCGGGCAGCGTCGGCAACCTGCCCAAGGTCGAGAACATGGACATCCAGTTCGCGCAGAGCGCCGTATTCACCCCCAGCGATTTCGCCTTTCCGACCAATGGCGTGAAGAGCGAGGCCACTGCGAACACCGAGATGACCCTTATCGTGGACGTGGATCGGGATCTTTTGAAGGAACTGAACGCACATGGTTCCGTGCGCAACCTTCGGGACCGAAGGACAGACCTTTACGACCTCTCCCTGAACGGCAGGAACGGAAGTTCCGGGAGAAAGAAAGGGATCGCAAGAAAGGCATCAGGGGGAAAAGCGGTGCGTGGCTGAGGTCCGACCTCAGGGAACGCGAAGGATGGGGTAACGCCGATATCCGGGTTCCGCATCCGGGGAACGTTCGTACAAGAAGCGCAACTGCGCCTCAGCATCCCCGGCGAACTCTGGATCTTCTGTGCGCCGCTTTTCGAACTCCACTCTCAACAATGTGTCCTGTTCCAGCAGCACAGCCGCCTTATCCTCGAACACATAGGCCGAGTAGTATTCCTTGCGCTGCATGATGCTATCGAAGAAGCCCCAGGAAAAGAAACTATCAGCTGCCTCTGGTTCCAAGGCCTCCATAACGAATCGGTCCGTGCCTTCTCCCATGGGTATCAACAGATCACCGGCGCGGACCAGGGCCGCGTCCTTCGACCGGTCGGTCCTCACTTCATGTTGGCGGTAACGCCCCTCCTGCGGACCATGTCCTCCGGATGAGCTCGTGATCCGGATCACTTCACATTGGATGAGGGTATCTCGATCGAACCGTACCATTCGAACATCATGGACCGCCAGGCGACGGATCACTTCATGCCACGCCTGGGGAATGATATACGCCTTGGGTTTCGGAATGCTGTCCCGGGCTCGGTAATGCCCGAAACGTTTCAACTTCCGTTCGAAGGGTCGGTCGTGATCGTAATACAGTCGGCTTCCTCCGGTGACCTGGCTGGGCAGGACAACGGCTTCGTATCCCTTGAACGAAATTTCATCTGAGCGACCGCTGTCCAGCGCCCAATTGACCAAGAGATGGTCACGGCCAATGATGGCCTCCTTTGCAAGTGATCGCGCGAACTGGATCTGAGGGCCATGAGAATCCAGCAGCTCGAGCATGGATAAGAGCAGCTCGTAGGTGGCGCCCACACGTTCGGCATGGGGTTTAAGCATGTGGCTTTCGGACATGAAACCCAGGATGCCGTAAAGAGCGGCCATGCCTGTCGTGTACCGTGGATGGTCAAAGAACGAGAACAACCCGCTGTCAGGCGGTGTCCCGTACAACTCGAAATAGTCGCACATGGCCACGTTCCGAGCGCTCATGAGGGAATGAAGCTCCGGTACGATCAGTCGCTCCAGCAAGGTATCCAGCGGTGACGGCAACTTGTCCGGGTGGGTGTACAACAGCTGCATGGTATACTGGTGGTCCGAACCATTGCTGACGTGGGTGTCAACGAACACATCCGGGTCCCATGAGCGTAGTGCACGGATCAGCGCCTGGGTGTTCCGGGCATCCATTTTCATCAGGTCCCGGTTCAGGTCCAGATTGCGTGCATTGGTCCGAAAACCGTATTCCGCCGGGCCGTTCTGGTTGGCCCTGCCGGCGTTGCGGCGCTGCCGCGCCCCGCTTACGTTGTACACCGGTATGATACATACCGTCGTGGCGTTCAAGTGCTGCCTGAGCCGTTCGTCGTTCAGCAGGCCTCGTGCCAACATCACGGAGGCATCCACACCATCCGGCTCTCCGGCATGGATGGCGTTGTTGATGAGAAGGACGTTCCTGCCAGCTTTCCGCTGTGCGGCAGGCTCTGGTGGAATTCCCCGGCTCAGTACGAACAGATGGATCGGATCACCGCTGTCATCCTTCCCGATCTCGGTGAGGGTGGCTTCGGGATGCTCCGCTGCCATAGCCGCATAGGCAGCGATCGCCTGTTCCCAGGTCAGAGTACTATCACCCGGATGTACGTACTGTGCTGTGATCCGGGTGTAGAACAGGACTATCGCCAGGAGTGCCAGCGACCCGCGAAGGACCGCCATCCGGCCGTTCAGGCTGGCGTCTTTGGGTCCAGTGGTTCCATTAACCATGCGGACAAGCTACTACACGTGGCCCTTCCGCAAGTGGACCAGATCACTAACACACCTCGTCCTCCGTCGTATTGCCAAAGGGATGAGCGCTGCTCCCTTCCTCGGCATGTCCATTCGCCTGGTCCAAAACGACCTCAACAACGGTGGTCTCTGGCTCCTGGAACTTCTGTGCGAACAACTGTTCGTCGTCGGTCAGGCATAAAAGCAGGGTAAGGGTCTGAACTGGCCACATATCGGTGAACGTCTCGTTTGGGTCGTCCAAGTGCCCAAGGGTCCACTGATCGGGTTTGGCAAATATCGGCCACGAACGGACCAATTGTCAAGACGGATCGCTCCATTTCGTCGACGAATTATCAGACCTGCATGCCTGTGATGGTACTCGGGCCTCGGACCCGGAACCACCGTGCATCTTGCATTCCTTCGCATGCTGCGGTCTTCCAATAGGACATACCAAGCTTCTTCAAGACCCTGATCGAGGCTTCGTTCTCAGGTGCCACCCTGCCGATCACCTCTTGCAGACCGAGATGCTGAAAGCCCCAATGGAGGCACGCCTTGCCACACTCGGTCGCTAGTCCCCTGTTCCATACAGCTCGGACGAGGCAATAGCCGAGGCCCACCCTCCCATCCGAAGCCGCATCAACCCGTACCGACAAGGCAATTGCGTGTCCGCATGATCCATCACATACCAGCGTGACGCCATACACATCCTGGTCCCGATGCGACGTCAGGAACATCTTGGCAGGTCATACGCCGTGGAACGGAGCTTCATCGGTCCCTCGCTGGACCTCAGGGTCCGCGTTCTACAAGATCTCATGCACCGGATCGGTCATCTGCGTGGGGCGCAGTTCCTTCCGCAGCAGGGATCCGGAACATGGTGCTAAGTTCGCGAGCAGATGCGGCTGATCGTGTGCAACACCTTGCGAGCTTCCAGCTTGGCGCTTCTGATCGGTCTGGCGACCTGTGCTTCAGGCCAAACCCACCATGGCCCCCGCCTGGGGGCAGGCATCAGTACCATCAATGCCGGACAGTTCTTTCAATGGACCGGGCAGGCCAAGTTCGGTCTCCTTGCGGGCTATTCCCTGGATAACAAGCTCAATGACCAGATCAGCATCCTGTGGGAACTGCTGTATGCCTCCAAAGGCAGTCTGGTCAGGAATGCTCAGATCGAGCAAACGGTGCGGACCTCGCTGAACTACGTGGAGATGCCCCTGATGCTGAAGGTATCCATGAACAAGGACCCACAAGGACTTTTCTTGAGCGCCGGAGGGATATTCGGCTATTTGGTGAACGGTCGGCAGCGGACCACACAGAGCGGACAGGAGTTGAGCAACGTGGAGTTCGACCTCTCAGAGAACAACCGTCGAGCGCAGGTCCTGTTGGCGATCGGACTGGGATATGAACTGGACCATTTCGAGGTCGAACTACGCGGTGAGAACAGCATCACCCCGTTCGATGCGCTGCTTCGGCAGCAGAACCTGACCATCGGCCTGCATTTCACCTATCGTTTCCATCCCAAACCCGAAGTGGATGAGGACGACGAGAGCGATGCCTATTACCCCTGAGTGTCCTGACCATCATCGAACACTTCCACCTGGCGTGTACCGACCACAAGTTCGGTGAATTTGCCATTGAACCGTGTTGCGCGGACAATGTGATTGTCGACCCAGTGGTAGTTCCCACCGCGCGGTTTTCCCATGACCAGACCGTGGTACTTGAACCCACATCGGTCCAGCCAGGTCTCGGTCACCTGGCGTAGGTCCTCGGTCCGGGAAGTGAAGAAGGTAATGATGTGCCCCTGGTCAAACCAACGGTTCAGCACTTCAAGCGCGTCCGGATAGGGTTCCACGGTGGCCATCCGCTCCGGTTCCTCGTTCGGCACGTCATCGGTGATCGTACCATCGATGTCGATCAAGAAATTCTTCACACCCTCGGGAAGGTGGGGACTCAGTCTATCGCCACGCTCATCCGTAAGGTCGAACAATAAAGGGCTCTTCGCGTTCATGCTGACATTCCCTATTTGGCTGTACGGACCTTCTCCCATTCCTTGATCTGCCATTCCACGTTGGCCGTCGCGAGGTGGGTCCCATCCTCGTCCTCGATCCTGACCGTCGACGCATAGGTGACCTTGTCCGCATGCTTTAGCGGTTCCAACACCCGCCGCTCGATATCTTCCTGCGCTGGCATGCTTGTCGCATACGCCGCTTTCCGTGCTTGGTAATGGTATTCGACTTGCAAGCTCCGCATGATCAGCCTGAACCTGCGCGGGTCCAGCAGTTCCAAGACGGAAAGGCCGCTGCACATCTCCGCAGCTGTGGCCATGGCGCACGCGTGAATGCCATTGATGTGGTTCCGATTGATCCGCCAGTACGGCACCTTCACCCGGATGCCACCGCCGGGCAGGGGAGCGACATGAAATCCATGCGGCCTGTTGAACGGAATGCTCCAGTTCAGCAGATGCTGCAGCCACCAGCGATGGACACGGCTCGTTCGCGCCTTCGAGAGCGCCTTGGACAAGTTCATGGACCGGTCAGTATGGGTTCCAGTTGCGGTGGGGAATACCGATCGCTCTTCAACACCTTGCCATCCTCCCGATAGATGGGTTTGCCATCCCTGTCGAGCTTGCTCATATTGCTTCTTTGGATCTCACGGAACACCGCATGCATCTTCTCCTGCAGACCGTGCTTCAACATGGTCCCGCATAAGATATATAAGATGTCACCCAGGGCATCCGCGACCTCGACCAGATCGTCCCGCAAAGCCGCCTCCAAATACTCCTCGTTCTCTTCACGGATCAGTTTATATCGGAGCAGAGCCTCCCTGACCCCGATGTCGGCCACAGGGGAGACCGCGTTGCCGATCCCGAAGGCATCATGGAAGGCACGCACTGAGGATACGGCCTCGTCCAGGGTCAATCCATCCGTTCTTTCGGTCATGAGACCAAGGTAGGCAGGGTGCCTCGGCCATGCCTGGGGATCGTGTATCGATGGTTAACAACCTTTAACGGCGGAGGCCAGGACCTGCGCGAGGAGGGCCCGCAAATTTGCGTTGCAATTTTGCACTGGACCGTAACCGATAGGCTTCACCATCATGGAAGGAACGATCGATACCGCAGCGACAGGTCACGTAACAAGCGATAGCATCCGTGCGCTGAACGAGCGGATCCAGAAGGAAAGCGCCTTTGTGGACCTCCTGGAGGCTGAAATGGCCAAGGTGATCGTGGGGCAGAAGGACATGCTGCACAAGCTGTTGGTGGCCCTGCTCGCCGATGGGCACATCCTGCTGGAGGGAGTGCCCGGGTTGGCAAAGACCATGGCGATCAAGGCGCTGGCGGAGACCATCGCGGTGGACTTCAGCAGGATCCAGTTCACGCCTGACCTGTTACCGGCCGACCTGATCGGGACACTGATCTACAGCCAGAAGAACGAGGAGTTCACCGTGAAGAAGGGGCCCATCTTCAGCAATTTCGTGCTCGCTGACGAGATCAACAGGGCACCGGCCAAAGTGCAGAGCGCACTCTTGGAGGCCATGCAGGAGAGACAGGTGACGATCGGACAGCACACGTTCCCGCTGCCGGAACCCTTCCTGGTCCTTGCCACGATGAACCCGATCGAACAGGAAGGCACATATCCGCTGCCGGAAGCGCAAACGGACCGGTTCATGCTGAAGGTGGTGCTGGACTATCCGAGAAAGGAGGAGGAGAAGTTGATCCTGCGGGCGAACGTCCGGCCGGAGGGAATGGCCAAGCCACAACAGGTGGTGTCCCCTACCCAGATACTCGCAGCCCGGAAGCTGGTACGGGAGGTGTATATGGACGAAAAGATCGAGCAATACATCGTGGACATCGTGCATGCCACGCGTACACCCGAGGAATACAAGTTGCACGACATGGGTTCATTGATATCCTTCGGCGGCAGCCCCCGCGCAAGTATCTTCATGGCCCTGGGGGCAAAGGCCTTCGCTTTTTCGAACCGGCGTGGGTATGTGATACCGGAGGACGTGCGCGCGGTGGCCCCCGATGTACTTCGCCATCGGATCGGCCTTACGTATGAAGCCGAAGCGGAGAACATCTCTGTCAAGGAGATCATCGACAGGGTCCTGAACGCGGTCGAGGTCCCCTGAGGTCGATCGGCACGAAGCTTATCCGGTACCGATGAGAAGCTGAGCAGGCATTGAACGCGGCGCAACATACCAAGGAGCTGCTGAAAAAGGTGCGCATGATCGAGCTGAAAACGCGCGGTCTCAGCGATCACATCTTCAGTGGGGAATACCACAGCGCGTTCAAAGGCCGCGGGATGGCGTTCAGCGAAGTGCGTGAATACATGCCGGGGGATGAGGTCCGGACCATCGACTGGAATGTGACCGCACGCTTTGACCGGCCCTTCGTCAAGGTCTTCGAAGAGGAACGGGAACTGACCGTCGTGCTCCTGGCCGATCTTAGCGCCTCGGCCGATTTCGGTACGGCTGACAGGTCGAAACGGGAGCTGATCACCGAGGTTTGTGCGACCATCGCCTTCAGCGCGATCAAGAATAACGACAAGGTCGGGTTGCTGCTCTTCACCGATCATGTCGAGAAGTTCATACCGCCAAAAAAGGGACGGTCCCATATCCTGAGGCTGATCCGTGAGCTGGTGGAGTTCCGACCGAACGGGCGAGGAACGGACATTGCCGGAGCCTTGCGCTACCTGAACAATGTGGTCAAGAAACGGAGCATTGCTTTTCTGGTCAGCGACCTGATGGTCGACGAACTGGAGCAACAGAAAGGCAAGCAGTTGGAGGATGCGCTGAAGATCGCCGATCGCAGGCATGACCTTGTGGTGCTCAGGACGTCGGACCCCCGTGAAGAGGAGCTCCCTTCCATGGGTCTCGTACGGTTCCAGGACCCGGAGACCGGAATGGACCATTGGGTGGATACCGGGGACCGCCACGTGCGCAGGACCTATCGCGCGGAAGCACTTAAGCGCATCGCGCGGTCCAAGGAACTGCTCAGGCGCTCAGGCATCGATCATGCGCTCATCGATACGAAGAACGGCTATGTGAAGCCGCTGATGCAGTTGTTCAAAAAACGGGACCGGGCATGAGACACGTTCTGACCGTCCTGTTCCTTGGCCCACTGATCCATAGCGCTGCTCAGGTCGCTGTGCCACGCGCAGCCTTGGACACAAGCGTCATACGTATCGGGGAGCAAGTGACCCTCCACCTCTCCATCGATCATCGTGTCGATGAGGGGATCCCGGCGGTGGTCCAATGGCCCTCCATCCCTGACACGCTCACGGAGCACATCGAGGTGCTTTCCTCGGGCCGGTTGGATACCATGCTGGTGCTGCCGGATGAGGACCCCTACCTGATCCGTCAATACCGGGACCTGGTGATCACTTCGTGGGATACCGGATACTGGGCGATCCCACCGTTCCCCTTCACAGTGAATGGCGATACCCTGGAGAGCGCTCCGATCCTGATAGAGGTCCGCACGGTGGAAGTGGATACCAGCGTTGCCTTCCGGGATATCAAGGAGATCGAGGAGCTTCCCTTCAGTTGGGGCTATTGGTTCAGGCAGAATTGGCCATACCTGGCGGCAGGACTGGCCACCCTGGCGGCCTTCCTGTTCCTGTTCTTCCGCCTGCGGGCAAGGAAGGCCGGATCGGATGTGGTCGCTCCGGTGGCCCAGGTGGACACGCGGGACCTGCGACAGCGAACCTTGGATGCCTTGCGCAGCCTGGAGGAAAAGCAGCTTTGGCAGAAAGGCGAAGTAAAATCCTACCATTCGGAGCTGACCGAGATCCTCAGGAACTACGTGGAAGAACGCTTTGATGTGCCGGCGTTGGAGCGGACCACGGATGAACTGCTCGCGGCCCTGCGTCCCAGTTCCATGGGTCGTGAGCATCAGGAGAAGCTGGCCAACCTGCTGCGCCTCGCGGACCTGGTCAAGTTCGCGAAGTATCTGCCTGTCGCATCCGAGAACGAAGGCATGATGGAACAGGCGTTGCGTTTCGTGATGGACACCTCGCCGGAGCCGACCGCACATGAAGAGCAGCGATAGGATAATCACTTCTGCCTCCCTGCTGCTTGCCTTCGGGACCGTGGGTGCAGCATGGTGGTACTTGCGCCAGCGGTTCGAACTGGCCTCCCCGCAGCTGCAATGGGTGCTGCTGGCGATCCCCGTGATCCTGGTCCTTCATTTCTGGTTCGGAGAGCGCATGCGGCCAGTGGTCCGCTTGAGCACCGCTGGAATGTTCAAGTCCAAGCCGCGTGGACGTTGGGTGCGCTGGCGTCATGTTCCCTTCGCCATTTCGCTCGCGGGCAGTGGCCTGTTGCTGATGTCCCTCACCCGCCCCCAAAGCCGGAACGACTGGCAGGATGTGGAGACCGAAGGCATCGACATCATGCTTGCGCTCGATGTTTCGGCAAGCATGCTCGCCCGTGACTTCGATCCCGATCGGCTCAGTGCGTCCAGGAACGTGGGCATTGAGTTCATCGAAGGACGTCCGAACGACCGGATCGGGCTGGTGGTCTATGAGGGCGAGGCCTTCACCCAATGCCCGCTGACCACCGATCATGATGTGCTGAAGGACCTCTTCGCCGCCACGCGTTCCGGACTGATCCAGGGTGGTACTGCGGTCGGCCTGGGGCTTGCCACCGCGGTGAACCGGTTGCGGGAAAGCGATGCCAAGAGCCGTGTGGTCATTCTGCTTACCGATGGGGTGAACAATGCCGGAACGATCCATCCGGTGGACGCGGCCGTGATCGCCAAGGAGCTAGGGGTGCGGGTGTATACCATCGGTGTCGGGACCCTGGGCAAGGCTCTTTCACCGGTGGCGGTCTATCCGAACGGGCAATACAAGTACGACATGGTCGATGTGGAGATCGATGAGGAGATGCTGAAGGAGGTGGCCACGATCACGGGGGGGAAGTATTTCAGGGCCACGAACGAGAAGAAATTGAGCGCCATTTATAAGGAGATCGACGAACTCGAACGAACGCTCATCAAGGTGACCGAACACAGCAGGCGCAACGAGGAGTACTTCCCTTTCGTTCTTCTCGGTGGCTGCCTGATGCTGCTCGGCGGCACCCTGGATAGGAACCTGATGCGTCCTGCGCCATGACACTCTACAAGGACAGAACGGGCACCATCATATCCGCCACCCTGTTGATCGAGGTGGTGATCATCGGCCTTTCGCTGACGCTATGGTGGATGATCCTGCGGAACACCCCTGCCTTCCGGTTTGCGCGACCTGACATCCTGTTCGCGCTGTCGATCGGTCCGCTACTGGTATTGCTTTTCCTGGTGGAACTGTGGCGAAGAAGAAGATCACTTACCAGGTACAGCTCACCCACCATGATCCCTGCCTTGGTACCAACCCTTTCCGCAGGCGCGGTGTTCCTCCGCTTCCTCGCCTTCCGGCACGGATTGAGCTTTGTCATCCTTGCCCTGGCCGGTCCGCAATTCGGCACGCGGGTGGAGGAAGTGAAGGCGCGAGGTGTCGATGTGGTCGTTGCCTTGGACGTGAGCAACAGCATGACCTGCGAGGACCTGCGGCCGAACCGCATGGAGCTTTCGCGCAGGGCCCTGGCGCAGTTGCTGGACAAACTGCATGGCGACCGCATCGGCATCGTCGTTTTTGCTGGAGATGCCTTCGTGCAGCTTCCGATCACCGCGGACAAAAGCGCAGCCAAACTTTTCCTGGGTTCCATTGGTCCCAATATGGTACCCACACAAGGCACGGCCATAGGTGCTGCGATCGAGCTGGCCCAGCAAAGCTTCGATCGGGAAGGTCCCTCGGGAAGGGCGATCATCGTGATGACCGACGGTGAGAACCATGAGGATGATGCAGAGCTGGCTGCTGCTGGGGCTGCGGAGAAGGGCATCGTTGTGCATACCATTGGTATGGGAACGCCGCAGGGAGGACCCATACCCATC
>JAGQVN010000332.1 GCA_020437905.1 Flavobacteriales bacterium | reverse complement strand
ATCAACAGACCCTTCACGCTCGATCGGCAGCAGGGAATGCAGATCTACGGGCGATTCGACGGGGGTGGACTTGCGGACATCAACTATTGGGTCTCAGCGCTCACGGGAACCGGGCGAGGTGCACGTGAGAACAATGACCTGGAGCTGATGTATGTGGCACGCCTCCAATGGAACTTTCTTGGTGAAGATGTGGAAATGAGCGGTTGTGACCTGGAGCGCACTCGGCGACCATCCGCCATCATTGCGTTGGCTGGGGCCATGAACCGTAGTCCTTACACGCGCTTCGCGCAATCCGGCGGTGGCGATCTGGAAGGTTTCGCAGGGGGCGACACGAGCCTATACGATGTGAGGCAGGTCGTCGTGGAATCGGCGTTCAAGTACAAAGGGTTCAGTTGGCAACACGAATCCCACTGGAAGCACGTGGAGGATGTGCACATCGGAGGCTCAAGGGACCTGGTGGGCAGCTACATGCAGGTCGGCTACTTCCCGCACGGCGGCCTGAATTGGATGCCTTCGGAGCTGGAGGTGGCTGGGCGCTTTGCCATTTACCGGCCCGACGTGGACATACCGGACAATTTGGAGCACGAGTACAGCGTGGCGGTGAACTGGTTCTTCAAGGCGGGGCACAAGAACAAACTCACTGCAGAGTACGGTTACATCGCCTTTCAACAGAAGGGCGTTCCATACAACCAAGGCAGCCGGTTGCGAGTGCAATGGGACATCAGCTTTTAGGCATCAACCACCTTCAGTTGTAGCCCCGGCGTTGTATCTGGGAATGTCCCCGAACCGCGGGGCCTCATCATGAACGGACCTCGAAGACACACACCTATGCGTCGTTCTTCGGCACCAGGTCAAGCAGTCCTTTGCCGTGGTTCCGGATGCAGTTGCTCAGGTGGCCATAGGGCACCCCCAGTTCCTCCACCCTGTCCGCGTCCACGATGAGCACGGCACCGGTGCTGCCGTTCGGTACATCCGGAATGAAGACGGTGCAGCGACCATACGTATCTCTTTCCACCAATCGACCCGGGCTTTGCCCATCATCGAAGCGCACCAGGATGGCGCGGTCGATGGCCTCATTATCCTGTCCTAGCAGCTCAGCTGTTCGCTCCCGGATGTATTCATACCCCGGGACAAGACTCAAGACGTTGCGTTCCAAGCGGTAACGGAGTCCGCCTATCCGGGTCGTGCGCATCAACAGACCGGCGAGCAGGCAAAGACCCACCAGCAGCAATGCTGCAAGCGTCCGTACTCCGATGGTGATCCCCACAGCCTCGGCCAGTTCCACCATGAACGGGTGAACGATGCCGATGACCTTCATGGCCACGATCAGGATCACGGCCAGGGGAAGGAGCAGGAGCAGTCCTGCGATAAAGGTGACTTGAAGGCGGTGCAGCAGGTTCATGGGAATGGCTTTGCTGCAAAATAGCGGTGCGGTCGATGTCCTCTCCCTTCGGCAAATCTATTCCACGAACACTACCCTCCAGTCCTTCGCCATGTCCACCAGGACCCAGCCCCGTTCCGGTGCAGCTTCTTTCGCGGTGATCAGGGTGCCGCTCACAGGGGCCTTGCTGTCGTAGGCGGTCTCACGCACGCTGTCGGTGTGGTGCACGATCATCCCGAAGCTTGGTAGCGGGTTGTCAATGGTGGTGTACTCCAGCATGGCCTGGTCGCCATCGCTGTTGCCGCCACAGAACACCGGTCGTTTGCCGATGTGCCGTTGGATGCCGGCTGGCTTGCCCTCTTTATCATCGTTGAAGAAGTCCTTCATGGTCTTGGTAAGAACCGGCTTGCCGTCCTTCATCTCGAACTCCGCAGCAGCCGAACTGCCGATGACCTGGTCCGGCGGGATGCCGTAGAGCTCCTCGCTGAACACACGCATGAAGTCGATGCCGCCACCGGAAACGACAAAGGTCTTGTAGCCGTGCGCGCGCAGCACGTCCAGCACTTCCAGCATGGGCTGGAAGGTGGCGCCGGCCAGCCCTGCACCACCCTTGGGGTGCTGGTACTGCTTCATCCATTCTCGCACGCGCAGGTTGAAGGAATCCACGGTCATGCCGCTGTGCGTGATGGCCAGTATCTTCATCAGCCCATCGTGGTGCTCTCCTGCCCAGAGTGTGCGGAGATCACCGGAGATGGCTGCCTGCACCATGGGGTCCTTCGCCAGCTTCGGGTCCGCCTCCGCACGGCGCTTTACATCGTACATGGCGAAGTCCAGCTGGGGTGGCATGGGTGCCTCGCTCCACAGGCAGCCGTCGTTGTCGAATACGGCGATGCGGTCGGCCACAGGGATGAAGTCAGCTGAGCCATCGGCGGTGGTCCTCTTCACAAATTCGAGTACTGCCTCTTTGGTTGTGCCGTCGTTCCAGGATGGAAGCGGGTCGGCCACGACCTGTTCGGGCTCCAGGGTCGGACCGTCGGCTTGTTCATGGGAACCTTGTCCGCATGCGACAACGAACAGGAACAGAGGTAGTATGGCGTATTTCATGAGCGGTTGAAATGAAAGAGCCGCCGCGTTGAGCGGCGGCCCTTGAGATGTGTATTCATAAGGATCACCTACTGGCCACCCACGTTCATGCGCTTGATCTTCTCCTCTAGCGAGCGCAGGCTCCAGTCACCGGGGGCCTGACTGGGTGGATAGTCCTTCAAGGTCATCAAGAACCGGCTGGCCACCACCTGCATGGGACCCAGCAGATAGGCCCGGTCAATGAACCAATCCTCATAGGTGTTCGATCCAAGTTTGGCCTTCTCGAAGGGGTCGCGACGCAGGTTATACAGATCGGGGCAACGCAAGTGAACAAAGGGTTCCTTCCAGATCTGCAGGGTGCTCGCCCGGTTCTCGGCGTACACGGCCTTCCAGTCCAGAACGCGGATGGCCACTACCTCGCCGCCATCATCCGTATAGATGAACTCGCGCCGCGGGCTTTCCTTGGTCTTGCCGCTCAGGTACTCCGCCATGTTGTAACCGTCGATGTAGTTCTTGTAGGTGCGGCCGTTCAGGGTCACTCCCTTCTTGAGCTGCTCCTTGATTTCCTTATTTCCCGCTACTGCGGCGAAGGTGGGCAGCCAGTCCTCATGGGCAACGATACCGTTCAGTGTGACGCCAGCCTGCCATTTACCGGGCCAACGTGCGAAAGCGGGTACACGGAAAGCTCCCTCCCAATTGCTGTTCTTCTCGCCATGGAAGGGCGTGGTGCCTGCATCCGGCCAGGTGTTGTAGTGCGGGCCGTTGTCCGTGCTGTACAGGACGATCGTGTTTTCCGTCAGTCCATTGTCATCCAGGAATTTCAGGAGTTGTCCGACATGCATGTCATGCTCGATCATGCCGTCCGTGTACTCATCGTTCCCTTTGTGCCTCCGATCAGGGCTGACGTGCGTCCGGAAGTGCATCCGCGTGCCGTTCCACCAGCAGAAGAAGGGCTTGCCAGCCTCCTTCTGGCGCGTCATGAAATCCTTGGCGGCGGCCACGGTCTCGTCATCGATGGACTCCATCCGCTTCTTGGTCAAGGGTCCGGTGTCCTCGATGGTCTGTCCGCCCTTTCCATCGGCCTTGCACTTGAGCACGCCACGTGGGCCGAAGACCTCCCGGAAGGTCTTGCCGTTCGCCAGTACCATGTCGCCGGGGTAGTCCTCGTTCTCGGGTTCCTCTTCCGCGTTCAGGTGGTACAGGTTGCCCAGGAATTCGTCGAAGCCGTGCATGGTGGGCAGGTGCTCGTCACGGTCCCCCTGGTGGTTCTTGCCGAACTGACCCGTCATGTAGCCCTGGCTCTTCATCACTGTGGCCATGGTCACATCGGTCTTCTGCCAGCCTTCAGCAGCTGCCGGCATGCCCACTTTGGTCATCCCCGTGCGGACAGGGACGCTGCCATTGATGAAGGCCGCTCGTCCGGCAGTGCAGCTCTGCTGGCCGTAGTAGTCGGTGAAGGCCACACCCTCCTGGGCGATGCGGTCGATGTTCGGGGTCTGGTAGCCCATCATGCCCCGGTTGTTGTGGCTGATGTTCCAGGTGCCGATGTCATCACCCCAGATCACCAGGATGTTGGGCTTGTCCTGTGACACGACCGCTGCCGACACCAGTGTCAATGCAGCGAACAGCCCTGTTCGTATACTTCGTTCCATGCGCTTCAAGGAATTGTTGGGGCGGTGAAGGTAACCCGCACGGCCCACACTCAAGGACCTCACCTATCGGAAATCCTGGACGATAGCGAGGGTCTACTTTCGGAGCGAGGATCGTTCCATGAACAGACGTCATTTCCTGCTGCTTGGCCCGCTGGCGGCGATCGCGGTGCGCTTGTTGCTGGCGCATCACGGGGCCTTGCCGGCCACCATGGCGGGCCTGGTCGCCTGGATGGCGGTGTGGTGGATCAGTGAGGCCGTGCCCATCGCCATCACCTCCCTGCTTCCCCTGGTGGTCCTTCCCTTTTTCGGGGTCGCTGATGTGGGCAGCACCGCAGCCAACTACGGCAAGGAGATCATTTTCCTGTTCCTGGGTGGCTTCCTTCTGGCGCTGGGCATCGAAAGCAGCGGACTGCACCGACGCATTGCGCTGCACATCGTGCTGCGGTTGGGCGGTAGTGCAAGCCGCCTGGTATTGGGCGTCATGGCCGCCAGCGCTTTCCTGAGCATGTGGATCAACAGCACAGCGGCGGTGCTCGTGCTCCTGCCCATCGCCTTGAGCCTGGTGGATGGGCTTTCCGGGGAAGCACGATCCGGGAACCTGGCGATACCCATGTTGCTCGGCGTGAGCTATGGGGCCACCATAGGCGGGATGGCCACCCCGGTGGGTACGCCCCCCAACCTGGTGCTCATGCAGTTGTGGTCGGAGCTGTTCCCGGAGTTGCCGCGCCTCGGCTTCGGGCAATGGATGGCCTTCGCCCTGCCCTTTTCCGTGGTGTTCCTGCTGATCGCGTGGTTGCTGCTGGTGCGGGTGATCTTTCCGCAGGGGAACGACCGACTTGCCGCACGCAGCGAGCTCAGGGAGCGGCTGCACCATCTCGGCCCCATGGAACGGGATGAACGGTGGACCGGCCTGCTCTTCGCCTGTACCGCCCTGTTGTGGGTCACCGGTGACGGCTTGGAGCTGGGCCCCGGAGTGGACCTGCCGGGTTGGCGCGAGCTCACCGGTGCTGAAGCGGTCACTGACGCGGCTGTGGCCGTGGGCATGGCCATCCTGCTCTTCGTCCTGCCATCCGGTAAGGGGAAGAGCAGACGCCTGCTTGCATGGGACGACGCGGAAAAGCGGGTCCCCTGGGGTGTGCTCCTGCTGATCGGCAGCGGCTTCGCACTGGCCATGGGCATTGAACGCAGCGGCCTCGATCAAGTGCTTGCCCAGGGCATCGTGCGCCTGAGCGACCTGCACCCGGCACTGATGCTCTTCGGACTGGTGCTGGTGGTGATGTTGCTCAGCGAACTGGGCAGCAACACGGCCACGGCCGCCCTGGTCCTTCCCATCCTGGCGCGCAGCGCGGACGCCATGGCAACGGACCCGGTCCTCCTGTTGGTGCCGGCCACGTTGGCGGCCAGTCTGGGCTTCATGCTGCCGATCGCGTCGCCCATGCATACGATCGTCTTCGCCACAGGGCGGATCCCCGTGCGGACCATGGTGCGTGCGGGTGTGTGGATGGATCTGCTCGGCGCCATGCTGCTGGTAGGCACGTACTTGCTGCTCGGCAGGTTGGTCTTCGCTGCTTGAGCCACACGCCGGTGTACCTTCACGAAATGGAACGATGCACGACCCTGATCGCAGGACTGATGACCGCCAGCCTGGTGTTGGCGCAGGGCCCTGCCTCAAAGACATTCACCCTATCCAGCAATGACGTGGGTGGACAGGCCACCCTGCAGCAGGTCTTCAACGGCTTCGGTTGCACCGGCGCGAACATCAGTCCCCAGCTCTCCTGGCAGCATGCACCGGAGGGCACGAAAAGCTTTGCCGTGACCATGTACGACCCCGACGCCCCGACGGGAAGCGGGTGGTGGCATTGGCTGGCCTTCGACATCCCGGCCACGGTGAACGAACTGCCCAGCGGGGCCGGCACACCCGGAAAATCGGGCATGCCAGCAGGCGTCATCCAAAGCAGGACAGACTACGGTAGCCCGGGCTATGGAGGTCCCTGTCCGCCGGAAGGGCATGGACCCCACCAGTACCTCGTCACGGTCTATGCCCTGAGCACGGACAAATTGGGCCTGGATGCCGAAGCCAGCCCCGCCGTGGTCGGCTACACGCTGAACAGCAAGAAGCTGGCGAAAGCGAGCATCGTCTTCTACTACGAGCGCTGAGCGCCATGTGGTTCAGGTAGGGCTTTCGCTGCGCCCCTGTGCCGCCAGGTCGCGCTCGATCAGCGCCTGGTGATGTTGGGCGTGATAGATCGTGAAGTAGAACAGCTCGCGTAGGGTGATCTTACCGAGCAGTGGATGCGGCACCAGGTAGCGGTCGATGCGACGGTCCGACCAGCGTGAGGCTTTTCGAGCGATGCGATCCGCGTATTGCATGATGGCCGAGGCCATTGCAGGGATCTCAGCGACCGCCACGTTCTTTGGTACGAAGCGGGAAGGGGCTCGTCCTCCGGCAGCCAGCTTTTCCTGGTAGCGCTGCACCAACGCGTCATAGTCCCTCCCCGGCCGGTTCGGGCGGCCGAAGCGCCAGCGCAGCAGGAAGGGCGGGACCGTCAGAGCCTTGTCCGTCAGTTCCAGACCGATCCGGATGTGCTCCAGGTGTTGCGCCGGGCTCCATTTGCCATTGGCCGGAGCGGTGCGCCGTTCGGGCGGCAAGGCATTGACCGTGCCGATCAGTGCCTCATGCGCGGAACGGAGTTGTGCGGCGATCTCGGGTCCTTGCATGTCAGGCGATGGTCCCCGACCGACCCAAGCCATTCCTGGACCGGTCGGGGTTCACATCCTATTGTTTCACCCACTTGACCGCTGCCAGCGAAAGGCCTTCAGCAGAGACGATCGTGGCATGGTAAAGGCCGCCAGGCAGGTCGGAGACATCCACCGTGATCTGTCGTTCCCACGCCGCGAAGGGCAGGTCGCGGATCGTACGGCCCATTCCATCCACCAAGCGCAGCGAGGCACCGGGAACAGAACGGCTGGCACTGAAGGTACAGGAACGCTGCACCGGCGAAGGATACACCTCCAAGCTCAAGGCAGGAGCAGATCCCGGGACCTCCCCGATACCCACTGTGGGAGCATAGGGCCAATAGACCAAGGGGATGCGTGGACTTGTCAGGAACTCTTGTCCCAGGTCCAATCCGTTCGTATCCAGTCCCGCATTTGGCCCCAAGACCTCTGGGTTCTCGATCCGGGTAAGGTGCTGAAGTGCCCAGTCATTGATCGCGTAAGGCTCGACCCAAAGACGGCCGTCCGGACCCAGCTGCAAGTTGGACACTCCGGTTGGCATGTTCATGGATGGAGGGAAGGCATATTGCGTAGCAAGGATGTCCACCGGATCTCCTGCGGTCAAGTCATACTGGAAAATTATCGGTGCCATGTCGTTACGGTTCCCCACGTAGAGGATATTCCCTGAAGCAGAAAAGGACAAGGCATTAATGAAATGGTCCAGATCAAGCACGACCGGATCAGTGATAATACCGGTGAATGGATCTACATCGAACAACCATATATCCTGGCTGTTGTCCATGGCCATTGCCAAACGGTCACTAGAAACGGTCACATCCATACGTCGTACAGAAAATGGCGTGGTTGCCACAGGACCAATTGCAATGACCTCAGGGATCGTATCCAATCCATCGTTGGCCTCGATCTCAAAAAGCAGGAATTCATCGCTGCCGGTGTTGTGCGTCAGCAGCCAATGCCGGAGACCGCTGGGGTCCGATATCACTTCCTCGTATAGTGCCGTTTGCAAAGGGCCGAAAGGAACGAGTTTGCTGGCAGGGAGCACATCGCCTTTGCCTCCGTTCAAGGACAAGTCCACGATCGAGTAGACGAGCTGTCCAGCACTTCCTGTATGGATGGCATAATACAGATCCAGATCACCAGGGTGGGGGATGATCACAACAGGAGCCTCGAACACGTTACCTCCGTTGGGCATTAAGTCCCCGTTCTTGTCGTAGAATCCGTAGTAGCTGATAGTGAACAACAGATCGCCCGTGAACGGGTCGCTGATGCTTTGCAGGTTGCCGATCGTGTTGCTGTCGGGTCCATTGATCACCGTGGGTATTTGTATGCCGTCGAACTGGAGCTGCACCCCTTCACCCAGGTGCCAGTTGTCCATGTAGTGTGTTTCGCCAAGTTGGGCAAACGCAGTAGCGTTGCCTTGCAACCAAGCTACTATGACCAGGCTGAACGCCTTGATCAGTTGGATGAGGTGATTTCTGTTCAACATGTGCCCGTCGGATATTTGGAGTAACCATCGGAAAATCAAGAACGGCCCAGTGGCATACTCCACTTGTAAAAATAGCGGTTGCTGGTCGAAGGGGTGAAAGGTGCTTATTGGTCGCTCCGGGATGTCCTGAAGCGTCGTTGCGTTCATCCGCCTACGAAGTCCGATCTCCCCTGGGCGAAATCAAGGTTCAGAAAGCTTCCCATGCGCTGCTTCCTTGAGGACCGGAAGCTGGACCTTGAGCACATGCCACACGATCTTCACATCCACGTTGTCATAGGAGTGGATAAGCCGGTTCCGCATGGCTACGATGCGATCGGCATCCGGTGGCAGACCTTCTGCACCGATCCGGCGTAGGTGGTTCACCGCTTCACCAATGATCGCGAGCCCGCGTTCCGCCGCCCATTGGGTACGCCGATCGGAGGAGTATGCATGCAGGGTCTTGATCCCGCCCGTGAACGCCTCGATCGCTTCGATCGCATCCAATACGTCAGACCAGTACTTCTTCTCGAGCTCCATCGTAAACGAGCTTCTTGGTCCGTTCGACCTCGGCGATCAGGTACGGGTTCCGGAGAGAACGTTCCGTGAGCAGGTCCACGGGTCGTTGGAAGAATCGCTCCAGACCATCCCAAAGATCAAGAAGCGCTCCCCCGGCTTCCAGATCATTCATGGGTTTCACGTCGACCAGCACATCCACATCGCTGTCCGCATGGAAGTCCTCCCGAACGCTCGAGCCGAACGCATAGATGTACGCCACCCTGTTCCTGCGGCACAGGTCCAGAAAGCCCTGTCGGTCCTTATTGATCAGTTGGGCGATCACCTTCCAAAGCTACGATCTCATACGGTCGCCACCACCTTCAATTCTATGGCGATCGGCGTGGGCAGGCAGTTGATCTCCACGGTAGTACGGCAGGGTCGGTTGTCCTTGAAATATTCCGCGTAGATGCGGTTGTAGGTGGCGAAGTCGTCCTTCATGTTCGTGAGGAAGACCGTGACGTCCACGATCTTGTCCCAGCTGCTGCCGGCATCCTCCAGGATGTAGCGGATGTTGCGGAACACACTGTGGCATTGGTCCTCGATGTCGTAGGACACAATGTTCCCCTGTTCGTCCAGCTCCACACCGGGGATCTTCTTCGTGCCGCGTTCGCGCGGACCCACGCCGCTCAGGAAAAGCAGGTCGCCGACACGGCGGGCATGCGGGTACAGGCCCACGGGTTCCGGGGCGCGGCTGCTGTCGGTGGCTTGGCTCATGGTCCGAAGGTGCACGATCCGCCGCAAATGGAGAAGGACCCGTCCCCGGGTCCTTCTCGTTCCGTTCGCACCGTTGCCCCCTGCATGGTCCGGCCGGCTGGGCACGGACCGGGCCTTCCTAGGCGCTCCCTCGTTGCCGGGGGCATGGGGTCCTGCTCGGAACCACCATTCGGTGACATTGCGAACGCGCTGCCATGTTTACTGGATGCCAAGGTCAGGGCATCCTGTTAAGAAGACGTTGGGATGGGATGAAGTGTACTGTGGAGGTGCGATGGGTTTTCCACCGTTCATGAACAGCCGTTCGGCCAGATCCAGCCGTCGTTCGTCCTATCCGGGTCCCCGTATAGCCCGCACACGCTGTATGTTGGCACTGCCCTAGCGATCGACCATGCGCCACCAACAGCTCTCCTTCGCCCTTGTCTTGCTCGTTATCTGTTCCAGCGTGAACGCGCAGGTGCTGGATTGGGCCACCCCGTTGGGTACCGCTCAGCAGGAGATCGCCTACGACGTGGCCGTTGATCCTGAGGGTTCGGTCATCACTGTCGGAACCTTCACAGTAGCAGTGGACCTCGATCCCGGCCCCGGGGTGTTCACCGTGACGCCGAACGGTAGCTCGGACATCTTCATCCGCAAGCAGGATATCGCCGGGAATTTTCTGTGGGGTGGAAGCCTGGGCGGTAACAATGCGGACGTGGCCCATTCCGTTTCCACCGACGGCAACGGGAATATCGTGGTCACCGGTCGTGTGGGGGGTTCGCTGGATATGGACATCGGACCCGGTGTCCAGCAGGTCAGCACCCTCAACACCACCTACGATGTGTTCGTGATGAAATTGTCATCGTCCGGAGCGTTGCTATGGGCGCATGTGTTCGGCAGCCTGAACAACGATGCCGGTCATGCCGTGGCCATCGGACCGGGCGGGGTCATAGTGACCACGGGTATCCTGGGTGCGTCCGGCGACATGGATCCGGGCGCTGGCGTGGCGAACGAGGGAGGCAACGGCATGGACGATGTTTTCGTGCAGGCCCTTGATGCCTCCGGCAATTACCTCTGGAGCGCAACGGTGGGTGGTACCCTCAATGACCAAGGCCTGGACCTGGACGTGGACGGCAACGGGAACGTACTGGTGACCGGGACTTTTCAGGGAACGATCGATCTGAACCCCGGCCTGGGTAGTCTCTTACGCACTTCTGCGGGGAACTCGGACATCTTCGTGCTGAAGCTGAACGGGAGCGGGATCCTGGTCTGGGGCCAAGCCATCGGGGGCACAGGGACCGAGACCGCGCATGGCATTGCGGCCGGGCCTGCAGGCCAGGTGGTGCTTACCGGCCAACTGACCAGTGCGACGGATATGGACCCCGGATCGGGAACTTTCATCCTGCCCGCTTCATTCACGGAAGATGCTTTCCTGCTTCAGTGGGACCAGTTCGGGTCCTTCGAATGGGCCTTCCTGCTGAAGAGCTTCTTGAACGTGGGGCGGGACGTGGCGGTCGACAACAGCGGAACGGTCGTAACGGTGGGCTCCTTCGGTTCCACCCTGGACGTGGACCCCGGTCCGGATACCACGGACATCTTGTCCCACGGTGCTTCGGATGGCTACGTGCTGGCCTACGACGCAAGTGGGAACTTCCAGTGGGGCTTTCCCCTGGGGGGTACGCAGAACGACCTGATCCATGGCGTGGCACTGGGACCCGATGGTGCGGTCCATGTCGCCGGCGAATTCCGAGGGACCATGGATGCGGACCCCGGACAGCAGGTGTTCCCCTTGACCAGCCAAGGCGGTCAGGATGCCTTCACGGCGCGCTATGGGCGTTCGGAATGCATGGAAGTACAGGTCGCGCTCAAGGTGATGCTCGATGGTCCCTTCGATGGTGGTACGCTCCTGATGCATGACTCCCTGCGCGCCCAGGCCATCCTGCCGGTCAACGAGCCGTATTCGGCCTTGGGGTTCACCGTGAACGATCCCCTGACCACCAACTCGGGTGTGTTCGCACAGGCGGGTCCTGATGCGGTGGTGGATTGGTTGCTGGTGGAACTGCGCGATCCGAACCAGCCGGCGGTCATCCTGGGGTCAAGGGCGGCCCTGCTGCAGCGGGATGGGGATGTGGTAGACGTGGACGGGAGCGCTCCGGTCGTGTTCTGCGATCCGGAACAAGCTGTCCATGTGGCCGTAAGGCATCGGAACCACCTCGGGGTCATGACCGCCGGCACCTTCGCGCTCACGTCCACCCCCACGAGCATCGACCTCACGGATCCCGGTACGGCGATGTTCGGCACCGATGCCCGCAAGGTGCAGGGCGGGCAGGCGCTGCTCTGGTCCGGCAATGCCTTGTTCGATGCGCTGGTCAAGTACGCTGGAAGCCAGAACGACCGGGACGCCATCCTGCAGGCGATCGGAGGCACCGTTCCCACGGCGGTGGCCTTCGGGTACCTGTCCGGGGACATCAACATGGATGGTGTGGTGAAGTATGCGGGTGCCGGCAACGACCGGGATCGGGTGTTGTTCACCATCGGTGGTTCGGTCCCGACCGCGGTGCGACCCGAGCAGTTGCCGTGAACCGCTGGTGCCTGCTGGTCCTGGTGCTGTTCACAGGCGATGCCTTCGCCGGTCGCACCGACAGCCTGCAGCGTGTCCTGAGCGGCCTGCCCAACGATACGAGCCGGCTGCCCGTGCTGAAGCAGTTGGTGGATGCCCTTCAGCATCAACGACCGGATTCAGCGCTGCCCTATGCGAAAGCCTATCTCGTTATGGCCGACGGGCAGGGAACGGCCCGCCAACGCGCCGTGGCCCGAAGCCAGGAAGGTCTTGTGCACCTGCTTCGTGGACGGCATGCGGAGGCCCTGCCTTTGTTCCTGGATGCCTTGGGTCGTTTCGAGGCCCTTGGTGAAGAGCGTGCTGCAGCGATGCTGCATGGGAACATCGCCGCCGTGTACCGGAAGGAAGGGCGCGAACGTGAAGCCCTGGCCGAGCTGCTCAGGGCCCAACGGACCTTCGATCGCATCGGCGACGTGTTCTGGTCGGCCGGTATCAGCGAAGAACTGGCCAACACCTATGCGGCGCTGGGGATGGCGGACAGCGCCGACCACTGGTTCGAGCGCACCATCACGATCATGGACCGCGTGGGTGGTGGGCAGCATGTCATCGATACTCGCAGGGCACAGGCCGAACTGTGGCAGGGTCGTGGTTCCGTGGAACGAGCGTTGCAGCTGTACACCAAGGCATTGTCCGCTGCGGAGGCATTGGGTGAACAGGAATTGGTGGCCCGTGTCCTGCGGGACCGGGGTGTGTTGTTCTCCACAGCGGGACGGACGCCTGAAGCAGCGAACGACCTGCAACGCGCCCTCGACATCGTTGCGCGGGGAGGCTTTGATGCGATGCGGATGGAGGTGCATGAAGCGCTGAGCGAACACCACCGCCGCCTGCACCAGGCGGACAGTGCCGTGTGGCACCTGCAACGGTCCATGGCCTGGCGCGATTCCTTGTTCTCCCGGGAGAACAGCCTGCGCATCGCCGACCTGCAGGCGCGCTACGACCTGGCGCGGAAGGACGCGGACCTGGAACACCAGCGGACCCTGCTGGCCCAGGGCCGCACCCAGCTCATCGCTGCGCTGGCCCTGGCCGGCATCCTCCTGCTGGTGGTCATGGCCTTGTGGCGGGCGCGTGCGCTGCGCCGGGACCACCTCGCGCAACTGAACGAGAAACACGGGCAGGTGAAGGAGGCGCTGGCCGAAAAGGAGCTGCTCCTGCGCGAACTGCAGCACCGGGTGAAGAACAACCTGCAGACCGTGAGCAGCCTGCTGCGCCTGCAGACCCGCGGCGATCTGGAACCGGCCGCCCGGCAAGCCATCGAGGAGGCCAATGCCCGCGTGAAGAGCATGGTGCTGGTCCATCAGGACCTGTACCGCGACGGACAGCTCACGGCAGTGGACATGCACGCGTACCTGCCCAAGCTGGGTGAGGCCTTGCTGCGCAGTCACGGTTCCCAGGACCGCGTTCAGCTGACCTGGGCCATCGATGATCTGCGTCTTGACGTGGACAGTGCCATCCCCATCGGACTGATCGTGAACGAACTGATCACCAATGCCCTCAAGCATGCCTTCCCCGAGGAAAGCCGGGGAAGCATCCGGGTCGAACTGCGCGACCAGGGGGAAGCGCTGCAGCTCAGCGTTCGGGATGACGGGGTGGGCCTGGAACCAACGGCATCGACCGAACGGGATGTGGAGCATGGCCTGGGTCTGGTCGGGACCTTCGCGGGATCGCTGGAGGCGGAATGGCAGGTCAGTGGAGGCCCGGGTACCACTGTGACCATGCGCATGCGCAACTTCGCACGGGCATGAACCGCAACGTGCGCATCGTGGTGGTGGAGGATGACGCCGTGATCGCCGCTGACTTGGCGGCCCTGCTGGGGGACTTGGGTTACACGGTGAGCGCCACCTGTCCGAATGCACGCACCGCCATGTTGGCCCTGGCCCGCCACGAGCCCGATCTGCTGCTCCTGGACATCCAGTTGGGACAAGGTGCAGATGGGGTCCGTATCGCACAGGAAGTGAACGGCACGCGTCCCATCCCCATCATCTTCGTCACCAGCCATACCGATCCCGGTACGTTGGAGCGCGTGAAATCGGTCCGGCCGGCGGGCTTCATCATCAAGCCCTTCGATGAAGCGGACCTGCGCACGCAGATCGAGATCGCACTGGCCCGCTATGCGGCACAGGCTGACGCCACGGAACCCATGGACGAGGCCGTTCAACAGGATTTCGTCATCGCCGATAATCTCTTCGTTCGTCATCACGGCCGCTTGGTGAAAGTGCCTGTGGACGACATCCGTTTTGTACAGGCGGATGGGAACTACGTACTGCTCCACACGGATGAACGCCGCTATGCGCTCACCACCACCCTGACGGCCATGGAGCAGAAATTGCCGGAGCGCCATTTCGTGCGTGTGCACCGCAGTTACCTGGTGGACCTGCGCAAGATCACCGCGGTGGAGGAGAAGCGTGTGCTGCTCGGAAAGGACCCCGTGCCTGTGGGCCGCACCCATCGTGAAGCGTTGCGGCGGCGGCTGGACCTGCGGTGAACAGGATCGGTGAAAGGGAGGGGCCGGAATTGACGAAGGGGCCCGGGAAGATCCCGAACCCCTTCTGACCGGAAGGCATTTCCGTTAGCGGAGGCTCAACCGCACCGTATTCAGGTACGTCTCGCCCGATCGTACATCGATCGTGTATACGCCGGGTTCCAGTTTTTCCTTCGGTTCGAAGCGCAGGTGCACGCGCGCCGGTTGTTCGCTACCGGGCCCGCCCATGATCAAGCTCAATGAGGCTGTGGCTTCACCATCGGGGGCTTCAAAGCTCATGCTGATGGCCGGATCGTTCCCCTGATAGGTCTTCCCGGAGGGTGACACGATGCGGAAGTTCGCCAGCGAGGCCAAGTCCTTGGGCAGATCGAAGGCCAGGCGCATCTCGCGGGTGTTGCGGGCCTTAACGGTGAGCTTCTGCTTCTTTCCACGGAGGGCCTCCACCTGGGCGTTGTTCACCATCCAGGCACCCGTGCGTTGCTGGTCCAGCTTTGCGGCCAGCGCATCGCGATCGGCTTGCAGGGTATTGGTCCGGGCCTGCAGGTCGCGCTCAGCGGCTAGTGCCGTGTTCAGGCGGGCTTCCAGTGCGGCTTTTTCGGCCTGCAGCGCTTCCAGTTCCTTGCGGGCCTTGGTAGTGGCGTTCGCACGGCGCTCCAGATCGCGTACCCGGTCCTGGGCTTCCTTCACGCGCTTTTCCAGTACGCCGATCAGGGCCTCTCCATCAAGCCTTCCCGTTTTCTCCTGGTCCCGCGCATCGATCGCTTCCACCAACTGCTTCTCCATGCGGAGCTTTTCACCCAGCATGCGCTCGTTGGCCAGCTTACCCATGTCGGCCAGGAGGCGGTCGTGTTGATCGGCGTTGTAGTAGTAGATCGAGGTTCCCAGGGCCCCGAAGGTCATCAGGGCCAATGCGGCGATCACCACCTTCTGGCGACGATCGCTCCGTTCATGTTCAGTTTTCGTTCCCATGGTCCTTGTGTATTGGATCACGGTACAAAGCAGCGACCACTATATGAAGACCATTGGTGGGCCCGATGAAAAAGCGGTGAAATCGCTCAAGTCGCCTTGGGCAGGCGCACGGTGAAGTAGCTGCCCATGCCCACCACGGAGCGTACGGTAATGCTTCCACCGTGGAGCTGGGCGATGCGTAACGCCAGGCTCAGGCCGATGCCGTGGCCCTTGGCGCCGGAGGTACGAAGCGAGCGGAAGAAGGGTTGGAAGATCTGCTCCCGTTCCTCGGCAGGGATCCCGGGCCCTTCATCCTTCACGGTGATGCGCAGTGCCGGACCGGAACCGGTGAGCGTAACATGTGCCGTACAGTCGGGCGCATACTTGCAGGCGTTCTCCACCAGGTTGCTCACCAGCGAACGCAGCAGGGTCTCGCTGCCTTTCACCAGGAGGTCACCCTCATCCTCCACGTCAGCGATGTCCACCAGCACGCGATAGGCCGGGTCCATGCGTTGCACATCGCTCCGTGCCGCCCACAGCACTTCGTCCATGCGCACCGGAACGAAGGAAGCCGTGGTGGACCGTGTTTCCGCCTGGGCCATCAACAGCAGCCGGTCCGCCAGCCGGTTCAGGGTGTGCATGTCCTCCACCACGCTGGCCAAAGAGGTCCGGTACTCCTCGCCGCTGCGTTCACGCAGGAGCAACACGTCCAACTGACCGGAAATGTTGGTCAGGGGCGTGCGCATTTCGTGCGAGGCGTTGGCGATGAAATTCTTCTGGACCTGGAAGGCTTCCTGCAAACGCGCGATCAGTTCGTTGAACGATGCGGCCAGCTGGGCCAGTTCGTCCGTACCGTTGCCTTCGTCGACCCGTTCGCTCAGATCGGCCGCACCCAGTCGGCGCAGTTGACCGATCAGGCGCTTGACCGGGGACAGGGCGCGCTGTGCGAACACGCGCGCTGCCAGGAAGATCAACAGCACCCCGATGAGGAAGGTGAGCGCAAGCACGCGTGCCAGGTTCCGCAGCTTGCTCTGCCCGAAGATGTCCTGGCCCTGCACCACCACCACGAACCGGTCGTAGCGGTCATTGAAGGCAAAGGCGATGCCTTCCACCGGACCCGCACGCATCGTCACTTCGCTCTCGAGGCGCACGCGGTCCAGCAGGTCCTGCGGGGTGGGCTCAGGGCTTCCCTCGCCCAGTGAGAAGATCACGTGGTCGTGGTGATCGTAGATGCGGATGGTCTCTTCCGGCACTCGCACGGGGTTGTCGCTTTCGATCTTGGTGAGCAGCGGCTCATCGACCTCCTCCACCTGGAGCAGCAACTTGGCGGTGTTCGTGCCCCGGTCCCGCATGCGTCCCAGGAACTCTTCCTCGCGGTGGTCAGCGGAGAGCATGTACACGGCGATGAAGGCCACCCCCAGGATCAGGGAGGCCAGGGCCAGGAACTGTGCGGTGAGCCGCGACCGGATGGTCATGGATGCTGGGTGAGGATGTAACCCAGGCCTACGCGCGTATGGATCAACTTGGTATCAAAGTCATTGTCCACCTTCTTGCGCAGCAGCTTCACATAGGCCTCCACCACGTTGGTGCCGGTATCGAAGTCGATGTCCCAGACCTTCTCGCTGATCTGGCTGCGCGAGAGCACGCGGTCCGCATTGCGCATCAGGTATTCCAACAGGGCGAATTCCTTGGCGGTGAGCGCAATACGCCGCCCTTCGCGCACGGCCTCCTTGCGGGCCAGGTCCAGCTGCAAGCCCCCGTATTCCAGGCTGT
>JAGQVN010000032.1 GCA_020437905.1 Flavobacteriales bacterium | reverse complement strand
TACGAAAAGGAACTTGCCTATCAACAGGAGATCGACCGGATCGCCAATGCGCTCGCATTGGGTCGGATCGCGGAAATGAGCGTCCAGGGCGGGAACCTGATCATTCTTTTCCCGGATAGCGGTAACGCCCCGAGGAGAGCGGAACTGGAGCTCATGCGTCCTTCCGATCGACGGGCCGATTCCCGCTTCACCATGGAACCGAGCGACCAGCGCAACTGGCAGCTGGACATATCGAACATGATGAAAGGGCATTACAAAGCCCGCTTGTTCTGGACCCGGTCGGATACGGAATACGTCCATCTTCAGGAGATCTACCTGCCATGATGGAACTGGCCACGGCTGCACTGCTGCTAGGTCTCCTGGGCAGTGGTCATTGTCTCGGGATGTGCGGGCCCCTTGCAATGGCCGTTCCGCACGCCCCTGGAGGCACAGTTGGTCGTTGGAGCGGTACACTGCTCCTGAATGCCGGACGCGCGACCACCTATGTGCTCATGGGTCTGCTTTTCGGCCTTTTCGGTCGCGGGTTCCAACTGGCGCTTCCCCAGCAATGGCTTTCTCTTCTGGTAGGTGTCGCGCTGATCCTGTGGGTGCTGATACCGGCACTTCTGCGAAGCCCACTACCCAATTGGGGTATCGGTCGTATCGTCATTCGGGCGCAGGGCTTCATGGCGCGCAGGTTGAAACGGACTTCCTTGGGTGGCCTGTTCCTGACCGGAACGTTGAACGGGCTCCTGCCATGCGGCCTGGTGTACGTGGCGGTCGCGGGTTCGCTTGCCGCCGGAGGTGCTCTGGAAGGAGCGTCGTTCATGTTCTTCTTTGCCCTGGGCACCTGGCCGATGCTGGTGATGGTGCGGATGGGTTCGCGAGGGCTTTCGCGATTCTTCCATGGCAAGGCTGTTCACATGATGCGCATCGCCATCTTCATGATGGGTGCGCTTCTCGTGCTGCGCGGTCTGGGAATGGGTATCCCTTACCTCAGCCCTGAGCTGACCGCACCGTTGTCGCCCGAGGCTTGCGATCCCGCTTTTTGACGGATCTCGCCCGTTCCCGCGCGAGCTCGCGCCGTGCAGCTACGAAGTAGCGCATGGGAACGACCAACATGCCGAAGCACGTGCTCCCAGACCGCTCGGTATGCTTGTGATGGATCTTGTGTGCACGACGGAGCGCATGGAAGTAAGGGCTGCGCGTGGTGCGCAACCACTTGACGCGCTGATGAATGAAGATCTCGTGGACCAGGAAGTAACAGATCCCGTAAAGGAGAATGCCTGCTCCCACCCAAAAGAGAACGGCCGGAAAACCCCGACTGGATCCGAGGTAGAGCAAAAGCATGGAAGGCAGCGCAAAGACCAGGAAGAAGACATCGTTCCGCTCGAAGATGCTGTCGTGGTCCTTGACGTGATGATCACGATGCAACGACCATAGGAAGCCATGCATCACATACTTGTGCGTAGCCCAGGCCAGGAACTCCATGCACACGAACGTGAGGACTACGACCAATGCGGACAAGATCGCGGTCATGCTTGGGCGGGGAAAAGTTCCTGGAGCACCTTGCGTCGGTGGGAGAAGATGTTTACAAGGCGTTCCCGGACGAACAGCCGGTGAACGATCCGACCCAGTGGTCCCAACGGAAGCTCATAACGCACGCGATCGATCATACGAACACCTCCGCTCACGCTTTCGAACCGATGTTCGTGGTGCCATAGCCGATAGGGACCTTCCTTTTGCGTGTCCACGAAACGGTAGGGGGCCTCGACAGCATCGATCCGCGTGACCCATTTCATTGGGATGCCGAACAAGGGTCTCACCGTGTATCGGATCTCCTGACCCGTGTACATGGGACTGTCGTCGAAAGGCTCCTCGATCCGGAACCCCATGTCCTTCGGTGTGATGCGAGCCAGGTTGCGGGGTGTGCTGAAAAAGGACCAGGCTTCCTCCAGTGGGATCGGCAGCACCTGCTCCTGTTCCAGCACGTAGGTGGACATGGTCACGAGCTCAGCCGATCACCTCGGCATTGGGGTAGCGCTCCTTCCAGAATTTCAGGGCACTGCGGCTTGCCAATGTTACAATGGTACGGTGGTCCAAGCGGACCTTGATCGCTCTTATCCCTTTCCGAACCGGTTGGGTCAGTATCAGTGGTTTCTTCCTGCGTGGCATGATGTCAGAACAACGTTCCGGCACGTGCATCGGTTCGCTGAACGTTCCCTTTCAAGGCACTTTGATAGGTGCTGATGGCCCTTTTTCTGGCCTGGGGATGATCCACCACGGGAGGCGGATATTCCGATGTACCGTATTCCGGCACCCATTTCCGAACGTATCGCAGATCGGGATCGAAGCGATCCAGCTGCAGGGTAGGATTGAATACCCGGAAGTAGGGTGCGGCATCGCATCCCGATCCAGCGGCCCACTGCCAGCCTCCATTGTTGCTGCTCAGTTCATAGTCCAGCAAACGGGCTGCGAACCAGGCTTCACCCCAGCGCCAATCGATCAAGAGATGCTTGGTCAGAAAGCTGGCCACCACCATCCGGACCCGATTGTGCATGTACCCGGTGGCTTCCAATTCACGCATTCCGGCATCCACCAAAGGATAGCCGGTCCGCCCCCCGCACCATGCCTGGAACTCCGCTTCGTCGTTCCGCCATGGTATGCTGTCATACTCCGGCCTGAAGCTCCGGGTGACCACGTGGGGGAAATGGTACAGGATGCTCATATAGAACTCACGCCAGATCAATTCGTTCACGAACTTCTCGTTCAGCTCCATGGCCGTGCACATCACTTCCCGCACGCTGATGGTCCCGAAGCGCAGGTGGACCCCCAGGCGGCTGGTCCCGTTGATCCCCGGCAGTTCCCTGGTCCTGTGGTAGTTGCTCAGAAGACCTTGGTCAATGGATGGCTCCAAGCCCAGGTGATCGGTGACCTCGAAGCCGAGCTGCTCCATGGATGGCATGGGCACAGGATCCGTAAGCCACCACTCAGGTCGCTGTGGTTTCCGGCATGCTGCAAGCTGAGCCGGCTCGAACAACGCACGCCACCGGCGCATGTACGGGGTGTATACCGTATAAGGCTTCCCATCGTCCTTTACGACTTCATCCCGTTCGAACACGGAAATGTCCTTTACCTCGCTCACCGCGATGCCATTTTCCTTCAAGAAGGTGCGTACGGTTTCGTCACGTCGCAGGCCATAGGGTTCATGGTCCCTGGCGTAATGAACGGAGGATATGGGCAGTTCGCGCACCAGTTCCCGCCAGACGGTCCCTGGATCACCATGCTTCACCAGCAGCGTGGTCCCGTCCTTTTCCAATCGTTCCTTCAAGCCGGTGAGCGTGCTGTGAATGAACTGGACGCGCCGGTCCCGCTTGTTCTCCAGCTTGTCCAGGATCTGCGTGTCGAAGATGAACAGGGGAAGCACGCTGCCCTGTTCCATGGCGCTTTGGAGGGCACACACATCGGTCAGGCGCAGGTCCCTGCGCATCCACCAGATGGCGAGCTTCTGGTTCATCCTGTGGCTGCCAGGGGGCCTTCCGACCGCCTATACCGCATCACCTCGGACCAACAGGAGCGCAACCATACCGTGAATCGCTCAGGATGAGCGGACAGTTCGCGGTCCAACTGTTCCATGGTGACCCAACGCCAATCCGCCACTTCCATCGGATCCGGGAACGGATCACCGCAATGAAAGGCGAAGAACACGTGGTCAAATTCGTTCTCGGTCATGCCGTTGCCCAGGTCGGCACGGTAGATGAAGCTGAATTGGTGCCGGACCCTTACCTGCAGCCCCATTTCCTCGCGAAGCCGGCGTTCCGCGGCAAGTTCGATCCGTTCCATCGGTCGCGGGTGACTGCAGCAGGTGTTGGTCCACAGGCCCCCACTGTGGTATTTCCGGGGAGACCGCTGTTGAAGAAGAACTTCGCCATCCTCATTGAAGACGAACACGGAGAAGGCGCGATGCAACCGTCCGGTGCGGTGTGCCTCCAACTTGCCGAGGGAGCCGACCTCCCGGTCGTTCTCATCCACCAGCACCACGGGATCGTTCGCTTCGGAGATGGTCATGCTCAGAGGAGCCCTAAGCTGTGCTTGAAATAACCCGTGGTCAGCAGGGCGATCTTCTTGCGGTTTCGAACCCGTACGCGTTGCTGAAGGATCCGTTCCGGCGGAAGGGCCTGGATCTTGCGGAACAGGTTCACGTAGTACACATAAGCCATATACACACCGAACCTCGCTCCCCTCGGCAGTCCACGGATACCCTCCAAGGCGACACGGAAATCCTCTGCGATATCGGTCTCGATGGCGGCCTTGTCCGCACTGGTCATGCGGCCCACATCCACGCCTGGGAAATAGGTCCTCCCCAGGTCGGCATGATCATCCTTCAGGTCCCGAAGGAAGTTGACCTTTTGGAAAGCCGCTCCCAATCTCATGGCGGCCGGTTTCAACTCCTCGTACCGGGCGTCATCGCCCTCGCAAAAAACGCGCAGACACATCAGACCGACCACTTCAGCGGAACCCAGGATGTAGCGTTCGTAGGTCTCCTGGTCATAGCTGCGGTCCTCTAGGTCCATTTCCATGCTCCGCAGGAAGGTGTCGTACAAGGGTTCCTCGATACCGTATTCCCGTACGACCTTCTGGAAGCT
>JAGQVN010000331.1 GCA_020437905.1 Flavobacteriales bacterium | reverse complement strand
CGTTCCGAAGGGTACCATGCGGCCGGGCATGTTCGCCACGGGCACCGTTCAGGTGGAGCGGTCCCGGGGCGACTCCGGGACCGTGGTGCCGAAGTCCGCCGTGCTGTGGACGGGCCAGCGCTCGGTGGTGTACGTGAAGGACCCGGGTGCAGAGCAGGGGTCGTTCCGGTTGCGCGAGGTCACGCTCGGTCCCTCGCTGGGGGAGCACCAGGTGATCACCTCCGGGTTGCGGCCCGGTGAGGAGGTGGTGGTGAACGGCACATTCACCGTGGATGCGGCAGCACAGCTCAATGGTGCGCCCAGCATGATGTCCCCTGAGGGCGGTCCAGCACCTCTTGGTCACCAGCATGGCATATCCCCAGGGTCGGCACCTAACGAGGGTGCGGCGCATGAAGCGCATGGTGCCGAGGAGATCAGTCTGCAGGTTTCTGGGAACTGTGAGATGTGCAAGGCACGCATCGAAGAGGCCGCGCGATCCTTGCCGGGCGTCCATGCCGCGACCTGGGATGTGGACCGGAAGACCCTCATGGCCCATATCGACACGACCGTAACGGACCGGTCTGATGTCTCCAAGGCCATTGCCAAGGTCGGCCACGATACGGAGCTCGACAAAGCGGACATCATGGTGTATGAGAAGCTACCAGCCTGCTGCTTGTATAGGTGAATGACATCCCGTTCGGGTCCTATCTGCTTGCTTCAGGACTTCATGCATCGTAGGTCGACTCGACGGATGTCGATGACCTCCATTCCAGGGATCGTTGCGTCTAGCCAATGACATGGTCCAAGAGATAGGGATACCATGATCTGGCGTTCGAAGCTGAAGAAGGTGACGGTAGTCACGAGTTGGAAGTAACTGTTCCTTCATTTTTGTGGGAACTTGAGAAAAATACAATGAGGAATTTCCGTTCCGTCCTAATAACTCTGGTCCTTTCAGGGACCTTCGCCGAAGGCCAGAGCCCGCTTATCATCCCACCAACCCTATCCGGGCCGAACATTGCCATTACGGTGGATGAGGGTATGCATGAATTCTATCCTGGTATGCCAGCACCTACGCTCGGCTATAACGGCGATATTCTTGGTCCCACTATCCTGTTGGATGCCGGGAACATGGTCCAGTTCGAGGTCCAGAACGACCTAGCCGATCCGACCACCGTACACTGGCATGGTCTGCATGTGGCTCCGCAGAACGATGGTGGGCCGCACAGTACGATCGCACCCGGTGGCACGTGGTTTCCCTCCTTCACTGTCCTGGACAAGGCGGGTACGTATTGGTACCACCCGCATCCGCACGGAATGACCATGGAGCAGGTGGTAATGGGAGCGGCGGGCATGATCATTGTGCGTGATCCGGAGGAAGCTGCATTGGATCTACCCAGGACCTACGGTGTGGATGACATTCCGTTGATCCTACAGTTCAAGGAGTTGGATAGTTCCGGTCAGTTGGTCATGAGCGATGAGCTTGACAATGTGGTGGTCGTGAACGGCAGCATTGCTCCAACAGCGAGCCTGCCTGCCCAGGTGGTCCGGTTGCGGTTACTGAACGGAAGCAGCGGCAGGAGTTTCAGGCTTGGTACCACGTCGGGTGTTCCAATGCTGATGATCGCCTCGGACGCTGGCCTTCTTGATGCTCCGGTCAACTTGTCCAGGCTGACGCTGAGCCCAGGCGAGCGGGCCGAGGTCCTTATGGACCTGACCGGCTTGATGGGGTCGTCCTTCGAACTCTACACGTATGGGAATGAATTGCCCCAAGGCGTCTTGGGCGGTCAACCGATGATGTTGACCCCTGGCCCACTGGACAACGTGGCCTCCTCGTTAATGACAGTGAACGTGGCAGCGCCCAGTGCCGACCCGGTGACCTCCGTTCCAACATCGCTGGTTTCGAACACGGTTTGGGCGGAAGCGGATGCAAGCCAGACGATCGACCTGAGCTTTTCCAGCCAACCCATGATGGGGAACAATTGGTTCATCAATGGATTGAAGTTCGATATGGGGCGCATTGACCAGACGGTCCAATTGGGCAGTACGGTGATATGGAATTTGTCCAACAACAGCATGATGGGTCATCCCTTTCACATTCATGCCGGACATTTCTATGTATTGGAGAAAGCAGGTGCAGCACCATCCGCAGAAGAGGCCGGAAGAAAAGATGTGGTGCTGGTACCACCTATGACCCTGGCCCGGGTCATCATGAAGTATGAGGACTTCAGTGACCCGGTCGTACCCTATATGTACCACTGTCACATTCTGAGCCACGAGGATGACGGAATGATGGGTCAATTCCGGGTGGTTGATGCCATGAACAGTGTGGAAGATCGATCGCGATCCGGATCGTTCGTTTATCCGAACCCGGTTTTTGGAGACAGACTTACGATCTCCTCGGAAAGTTCTGCCTTGCGATGGATGCGATTGAGCGACAGCCAGGGCAGGATCGTCCTGGAGCGTTCCATAATGACCAATGGGCCGGTCCACTTGGACCGATCTGGTCTTGCGCCCGGCTCGTACCAATTGATGGTGGAAGGATCTGATGGAAACCGATCGGTCCACTCGGTCCTATTTCAATAGGTGCTTTCCAGGGGCTCCCGCAGTCATGCCATGTTCTTGCTCATTCTCACTTGGGGTTGTATTCGGTACGGAATGGTTTGGGTATAGTATTCAACGGATCGAGGTGAAAAAGATCGCACCATCCTACCCCGATCATGGTATTGTGTCCGGCCTTCGATACAGGGAGGTTTGTGTCAAACCCAAGACCATGAGCACCACAGGAAAGCGATACATTGAGCGCACGAAGGACCGCAGTGCCGAACGCGTCCTGGATGCGCGGACCAAGGCGGTATTGGAAAGCGTGTTGAACGAGCCGCGAGGCGGTGCGGTCCGCGCTTATCTTCTGGCAAAGGGGAAGACCAGGTGAACGTACCTCAGGAGAAACGGGCCAGGATCGCTTCCACCTGAGCCACATAGCCGCCCCCGAAGAGGTTGACATGCACCAACAAGGGGTACAGGTTACACAGGTCCACACGCTCCTCCCACCCAGCCTCAAGTGGGAAAGCCTCTTGATAGGAGGTATAGAACGCCGGATCGAAACCCCCGAACAGCCTGCTCATTGCCAGGTCCATTTCGCGATGCCCGTAGTATACCGCCGGATCGAACACGACCGGTGACCCCGTTCGGTCACAAACGAAGTTCCCGCTCCACAGGTCGCCGTGCAGCAAGGCAGGCGCCTCTTTCGGAAAGAGCCGATCGAGCTGGTGGAACAGGCGCTCGAAACGGAAGGGCATCGCAGCATCGACTTTACGTCCATCGCGCGCCAACTTCAATTGGGGCTCCAGGCGCTGCTGAACGAAGAATTCGCTCCAGCTTGACCGCTGCGTGTTGCCTTGCTTCAGATTGCCGATGTAGTTGTCCCGTTCCAGTCCGAATTGCTTGTCCGTGCTCCGATGTAGCTGGGCCAGTTGCATTCCAAAGGTGCTCCAGAACGCGGCGCTCTGAAGGCTGCGCTCCACGTGTTCGAGCAGGAGGTAGGTGGTATCGTGGTCCTCTCCGTAGGCGATCACCTGCGGCACACGAATGGCCTTCGCTGCGCGCAGTCGCTCCAAGCCGTCGGCCTCGGCCTCGAACAGGCTGGGGAAGCGATCGGCATTGTTGGTCTTCAGGAAGAAGGGGCCTTCCTCCGTATGCAGCAGCCAGGCATCGTTGATGCTGCCCCCTCCGACCCCGTCGGCTTGTTCGATATCGACGGGACGCCCAAGATGATCCGACAAGCGTTCGCTGAGCGTTTCGACCAACGATCCGTGCAGGGGCATGATATGCGAAGGGCGGCCCATGTGGACCGCCCTTGGTGGAGAATACCGGAGTCGAACCGGTGACCTCTTGCATGCCATGCAAGCGCTCTAGCCAGCTGAGCTAATTCCCCAAGATGTCAAGCCCGTTTTGAACGGACGGCAAAAATAGCAAGAACCATGGATCCGTGCGTGGGGGAATGATGGATGTTCGTTCGGGATCCGACCGATCTCCGATCTTGCCGGCATGGGCCATCCACCGATCCGTCACATCTTCCACCCGACCGACCTTTCACCTTCCAGCATCACGGCCTTTCTCCATGCCCTGAGGATCGCTCTGGTCACGCGATCCGTACTGACGATCATGCATGTGGCGGATGGCGAGGACCTGGAGCCCGGCGAATTGCCCGGTGTGCGCAGCACCTTGAAACGCTGGGGGCTGATCGATAACGAGGAGGATAAGACCCAATTGGT
Source organism: Flavobacteriales bacterium (assembly GCA_020437905.1). GTDB lineage: Bacteria > Bacteroidota > Bacteroidia > Flavobacteriales_F > PHOS-HE28 > PHOS-HE28. The sequence goes on along the minus strand of JAGQVN010000331.1, from coordinate 7,421 downwards.
GGACCTGGGATTGGGTGTGCGCAAAGTGGTCGTGCAAGGCGATGGGGATCCGGCCGAGAGTTGCCTGGAATACCTGGACCGGCATGCAGCCGACCTCATCGTTCTTTCCACCCACCAACGCTCCGGTCGCATGTCCTGGTTGGAACGTAAAGTGGCTGAACCGCTGGCCCGCGGCGCAGCGGAACCCACCCTGTTCATTCCCCATGATCGCGCCGGTTTCGTGGAACCCCGGAAAGGCGAGGTCACCATCCGGAAGATCCTGATCCCCGTGGACCATGCACCCGATCCGGCACCAGCGATCCGAGCAGCGGCGCGGGTGGCCGACCAGTTGGTGGTTGAGGATGTGGAATTCGTCCTCCTGCATGTCGGTGGACCCGGTACTGGACCGAAGCCGACCACGCCGGAAAGGAACGGCTGGTCCTGGCGCACGGAGGAGCGGACCGGTGACGTGGTCACGACGATCCTACAGGTCGAGCAAGCGATCGGACCCGACCTGATCGTCATGACCACCGAAGGGCATCACGGTTTTCTGGATGCACTGCGCGGCAGCACCACGGAGCGGGTCCTGCGTGGTGCGCGTTGCCCCGTACTGACAGGGATCGCGCCTTAGGGTTGGGTCCCAAGACACGCTCCGCGAGCAACGGAGCGTGAATAAACCTGTTGATAATCAAGGATTAATCCTTGAACAGCGCCAACCTCGTGCGTTGATCTTTGTTAATGGCGCAATGATCGCACGCTCAGCCAGTTACTTTGCTGATGCCGGGCGATCGCCAGGCCGATCGTTCATTGAACACCTTGAAAGGTAGAGGGGAGGGCTGGTTTTCGGAACACTAAACCTGCTTAGGATCTTCGTCTCTTTGGTTAAGTAGGGCAAACCCTCCCCTCCCTTTCATTCAGCCCGACCAAATTAGGGAACAGTTGGGCTCGTCGCAACCTCATCCGCTTCCCTTTTTCGGTCGTTGTCGTGCACCGCTGACAAGCAGTTCACGGAACCGTTCCTGTGCGTCCGTGGCGGTCTTGCTTCGCTTTCCTTTTCGCCAATACGGATTGGTCTGTTTCACATCGATCCTGCGGGCCTTTCTACGGTCCTTCCACTGGGTCCGGAGCATCAACAGCACTTCCTCGCGGAGCGTGGGGTCGAGTATGGGAAATGCCACTTCGACGCGGCGGTCCAGGTTCCTTTCCATCCAATCCGCAGAGGAAAGATAGACGCGCTCTCTGCCCTTGTTATGGAACACATATGCCCGGACGTGCTCCAGATAGCGCCCTACAATGCTCATTACGCGGATGTGCTCGCTCATGCCAGGCACCCCCGGCACCAGGCAACAGATACCCCGCACGATGATCCGGACCTTGACGCCCATACGGCTCGCCTCGTACAGTTTGCGGATCAGGGCCTTATCCTCCAGGCTGTTCACCTTGAGCAGGATCTGCGCTTCCTTTCCTCTGCGGGCCTGCTCGATCTCCCGGTCAATGGCCTGGTCCAATGCCGTACGGAGATGCAACGGGGCCATGAGGCAATGGGACAGTTTCGGCAGATGGGTCCTGTCCGATAGATAGCGGAACACCTCCGCCACCTCCCGTGTGAGGACCTTGTCAGCTGTGAGCAAAGCCGAATCGGTGTAGATCCTGGCGGTGTTCTCGTTGAAGTTGCCCGTACCCAGATAGGCGTATCGTTTGGTCCGACCGCCCTCCATCCGCTCGATGAGGCAAAGCTTGCAATGCACCTTCAGTCCGGCGTAGCTGTACAATACCTCGGCCCCCGCCTGCTCAAGTTCCGCACCCCAATACAGGTTGGACCGCTCGTCGAAGCGCGCCTGCACTTCCACGAAGGCGGTGACCCTTTTTCCTCGCTTCAGGGCATCGATCAATGCCCTGCAGATCTTGGAACGTTCGGCCACGCGATAGAGGGTGATACGGATGGCGGTGACATCAGGGTCCTTCGCAGCATCGTTCAACAGCCGAACGACCTCCCTGAAATCATGGTAGGGGAAATGGAGAAGCGCGTCCTGCTTTCCAAGGGAGGCGAACAGGTCTTTCGATGAGGAGAGGGTCGGGTGACGTTGTGGAGCTCTTTCGGGAAAACGCAGGTCCGGTCTGTCCGGGAGCGGAAGGGTGAAGAGGTCGCTGAAGTTGTGATAGCGGCCACCGGCAACCAGGTCCTCCGTACTCAGCCCGAGCAGTTCCTGGAGCCGGGAAAGGACCTTGCCCGGCATGTCCTGATCGTACAGGAATCGAGCAGGCAGGCCGGTCTTCCGTTTGCGAAGGCTTTTGCGCACGCGGTCGACCACCCTTTCACCGAATTCCTCCTCGAGCGAGAGGTCGGCATCGCGGGACAATTTGATGGCATGCATGCTCAGGACCTCCCTGCCTTTGAGGAGCTTCGGTACGGCCGAGCGCACTGCATCGTCCAGGAACAGGATATCCGTTCGACCTTTTCCCGAAGGCAGCACCACGAACCGACCCAGGGTATCGCTTGGGATGCTCACCAGCACCAGGCTGGTCTTGCTTTTGTTCCGCGAACGTACCTGCGCGCATAAATAGAGCTTGCGGTCCTCGATGAAGGGGGCGTTGCCGGACTTCACAGTGGCGGTGCCGATCATCGGGATGACTTCGAGCGACACATAGCGGTCCAGATGCTTGCGCTGTCGCTTGTTCAGGTCCTCGGGACCCAGGATGCGTACACCTTCCTCACGCAATAGGGGGAGGAGCTCACCGCGCCATAGCGCACCGAACTCCTGCTGTTGGGCCAGGGTCTTGGCCTTGATCCGCTCGATGAGGTCCGACCGACCCAAGCCCAAGGCCTGGCGGGTCCGATCCCCCAATTGCGAGAGGCCGCGCAGGGAGGCGACCCGCACCCGGAAGAACTCGTCCAGGTTGTTGGAATAGATGGCCAGGAACTTGACCCGTTCAAAAAGGGGGTTCTCCCGGTCCTTGGCCTCCTGCAAAACACGGTCATTGAACGACAACCAGCTCAGGTCCCGATCGAAGAACTGGTCCGCGGTATGGAGGCGCTCGGCACCAGGCCTGTCACGCGACCGCACCTGCTCTTCAATGGCCTTCAGGTTCATGATCTTCTGCTCGCCGTAATGATGGCTCGCGGCCTTGGTATAGAACGTGTGACCTTGCAGGTAGGACAGGTTCTCCTGGTCCCATTCAGCATCGCTGTACCGGATGCCGAGTACAAGGTCCAATTCCTTGCGCAAGCGTTGCCCCTTTTCCTGGAAGTCGGATTGTCCGGCCTTGGAGGAATCCGCGTCGCACATGATGCGCTGGAGAAGGCTCCTCGGTTCGACCCCCAGCCTGGTGGCACGGATGATACCCCGCACACGATGGATCTCCCGGCCAGTGGCCCCTTCCCCTTCGAGGAATCGTGCGGCCAGGCGCGCGCTCTCCTCTTCATGTCCGCGGTAAGCATGCGCATAGCCCAGGTCATGGAACAGTGCGGACACCACAAGCACGCTCAGCTCGCGCTCGGTCAACCCGCTGGCGTGCCCGAGCTGCCGGGCCACCCTCGTCACATCAAGGGTATGCTCCAGATCGTGGAACTTCAGCTTGGCGGGGATGTGCGTTGCGAAGTAGCGGCGCACATGGTGCAAGGCCTTTTCCTCGATCTTTCCGGAGATCATTGCTGATGCGAAAATTAGGGAGGATGTCCGTGCGTGCTTCGCCTCACGGGGCGGCGTCTATATTTGACAAGCCGCGAGCGGCATGGACTTGACCCTTGCGCATACGCTTTTTCAGGCCCTGGATGGACCGAGGGCCTGCGTCATCTACAGCGGGGAGTTCCACGATACGCATACCGCGCGGTTGATCGATCTCGTGGAAGCACTGATGGACCGCCATGATGGCGGCAAGGCAGCACGTTCCCGATTGGCCTATATCGTGGTGGAGGCATACCAGAACATCATCAGGCACCGTCCTTCTCCGGATGGGGGAAAGGCCGGGCATTTGATGCGCAGCATGTTCATGTTGACCGTTGATCCGGAGCACCAGCAGGTGGTGGCCTTGAACCCCGTTGCAGCCAACGATCTCGCTGGTTTGGAGCTATCACTGAAAGCGCTGAAGGACAAGGATCCCGGCCAGCTGAAGGAGATGTTCCTGCACGGGCTACAGGCCAAGGAAGGATCGGTAAAGGGTGGTGCCGGCCTTGGCTTGATCGAAATGGCAAGGCGGTCGTCCGGGGGCTTGCGTCATGAACTGGTGCCCGTGGATGGGACCTATCATTCGTTCTGCCTTCAGGTCGTGACCGCGGGACAGAAGGGCGCCAGCAACATGCGTCACTTCAGGGAGGTCCAGGAGATCATCAGCAAGGGGGATATCCTGGTGGCATATCGGGGAAAACCTGTTCCAGAGGTCCTGGGACATGTGCTCCAGATGGTGGAACAGGACATGGGTGATGCCAGGAGCGCTTCGAAACGCAAAGCCTTTCTCGCCGCCACGCAGTGGATCGACGATCTGGCACAGCAGGGACCTTCCGACGTGTTGCTGATGCTTGCGCGATCGGGCAGGGACCTGGTCACCGTCATTGTGGTGAGCATGACCGCTGAGCATGCCCGCGAATTGGAGCAGCAGGTCGGCGCCCTTGGGAAGGTCCCGAAGGCAGTTCTTCTTTCCCGCTATCGCTCGAGCCTGCGCATGCGAGCCGAAGGGCAGCACCCGGATGATCTGGGACTCTTGGAAATGGCTGTTCACTCCCGCCCTCCATTGGACCTGCACATGGTCGAGGCCGGGGGGGGGCGGGTGTCGGTGGCGATTTCCGCCACTGCCTGATGAGCTGCGCAAGGATCGGGACCCTGGGCACGTTGTTCCTTCAACGATGTTTCACATGGAAAACCTGCTCTTCGCCCTGCTGGACGGCTTCGCACGCTTCGAGGAATGGTTCGATCGTCGCTTTGGTTGGTTCTTCACCAACGGCATGAAAAGCCGTTGGTGAACGCGCAGCTCAGCGCTTGATGCAGACGTTCTTCGCTTCCGTGAAGAAGCGTAGCGCCTCCAGGCCTCCTTCGCGTCCTACTCCGCTCTGCTTCATGCCCCCAAATGGGGTCCTCAGGTCCCTGATCATCCAACAATTGACCCATACGATGCCCGAGCGCAATTCGTGTGCAACGCGATGGGCGCGTTTCAGATCGTTGGTCCAGACCACGGAAGCCAGACCGTAGTCGGTACCATTGGCCAGCTGAAGGGCCTCATCCTCATCCTTGAACGGTTGAAGGGTCACGACCGGTCCGAAGATCTCCTCCTGAACAGTGGAGCATGCCGCTCCAAGACCTTCGATCACAGTGGGCGGGATGTACCAACCACCCGAAAGCTCACCTGCAAGGTGGAGCCGCTCGCCTCCGCATAGAACGGTCCCCCCCTCATTCCTGGCGGTGCGGATGTGCCCCAACACCTTGTTCATGTGGGCTTCGGAGACAACGGCGCCGAGGTCGGAGGCTTCATCCCGCGGGTCACCCACCCGAAGGGACTTGGCCCGTGCCACGAAATCCTCCTTGAAACGCTGGTAGATACCCTCCTGAACGAGTATCCGTGATCCGCAGAGGCAGATCTGGCCCTGGTTCCGGAACGACGACCGGACCGTCGTTGTGAGCATCTCCTCGTAGTCGCAATCATCAAAGATCAGCACGGGGTTCTTTCCACCCAGTTCCAGACTGAGCTTCTTGAACAGCGGGGCGGCCCGTTCCGCGATCGATGCACCGGTCACGGTACCTCCGGTGAAGGAGATCGCATGGATCCCCGGATGGGTGGTCATGGCTTCGCCCACCTCCTTTCCGGTACCGTTCACGATGTTCAACACGCCCGGTGGAAGGCCCACATCCACACATACCTGTGCGAGCATGCTGGCGGTCAAGGGGGTGACCTCGGAGGGCTTGGCCACGACAGCACAGCCGGATGCCAGCGCAGGTGCGATCTTCCATGTGAACAGATACAGCGGAAGGTTCCATGGACTGATGCAACCAGCCACTCCCACAGGGCGCCGTTCGGTATAGTTCAAGGCCACATCATCGGTGAAGTGCGCCTCTCCTTGTTGATGGAGGATGGCCGTGGCAAAAAAGCGGAAGTTGGCGGCAGCCCGGGGGATGTCCACTTCACGAGCGAGGGAGACCGGTTTTCCATTGTCCCGGCTCTCGGCTTCGGCGAACAGCTCCGATCGTTCTGTAATGCGCTCGGCAATGGCCAGGAGGTATTTGCTCCTTCGAGCCGCACCCAGCTTTTCCCATGCCGGCTGTGCCCGTTCAGCTGCAGCCACGGCCCGGTCCACATCCGATCCGTCCGAGGCGGCGATCTGCACGTGGACCGCTCCGGTGGATGGGTCATGACCATCCATGAACACCCCGGATAGGGCGGGGCACAGGACCCCGTCGATGTAGTTCAGGACCTTTTGCATGAAGCGGCACGAAGGTACTTACAGGGACCAAGGTCCATGAAAATGGAAAGCCCCCACGATGTGAGAGCCTTCCACCCCTTGTTGCGCTGTCCTTGAACGATCTTGATCGCAGACCAGCTGGTTCATCGGGTCGAGCCCGAATGCCTATTGCTCCTTGGTGCCTTTGTCGGAGCTGTTCTTCTTGGTGTACCTGAATACCGATGCCGGTGCATTGCAGGGTACGGAACATGTGCCGTGGACCAGTTCGGCTTCCGATACCATCGCAGCCTCACATGTCGCGGGATCTGTCACAGCGACCAGAACGATCGACCCGGATAACAAGATGGAGCTGAGCGTGTGGAGGATCATGGTCCGCTTGGTGTTGGTGTGGGACAAACGTACCGGCACGCGCAGGGTGCGGCTGTTAAGCACACATCAAGGAACGTTAAAGAACGTTAAGCAGGAAAGGGTCTTTCGGCATGCGGATACTTTCGGACAGTGAACGAACGGGCCATTCTCGGGCTTGTCCTCGCCATCACGATCTCCTTGGTCGGTCTGGTCACCATTCAGGTCGGATGGATCAAGGATGCAAAATCGCTGCGTGATCAGCAGTACGCTCAGAGCATTGACAATGCACTGATCGCTGTGAGCGATCGCCTGGAGCGCATTGACCGGCTGCAGGGATTACAGGACCTCGATGCGGGTCGTGCGATCATGGACCAGGTGAACGCACAGGAGGGCGTCTTGTCAACCGACCCCGGTATGTCGACCGACCCGCTGCTCCAGGAGAGGGACCTCGTCGCAGAAATGTTGCGGGGGATGCTGTCCGGACCATCGGAAGCCTCCATCACCGAGCGTGTCGATCCCCGACTGCTCGATTCCCTCATGGTGGAAGAGCTTGGTCTTCGCGGGATCGATGCTCCGTTCCGCTATGCGGTCATGGACGAACAAGGCACGGTGTCCATACCGATCCAGGGAGCCGGATCATCGACCGATGACCTGAAGCGCTCGCCGCATCGCGTGCGCTTGTTCCGTCACGAGGTCGTGGACAGCG
>JAGQVN010000330.1 GCA_020437905.1 Flavobacteriales bacterium | reverse complement strand
CTATGACCTGCGCGCCAACGTACGTCACCAGATCAGCGATCGCGTGGCCCTGGGCTTCACCTCCTATTTCGTGAACTCCGATGCGGATCGGGGCCTCACCAACAATGACAACTCGGGAACGACCTATGGGATCTCGCTTGCCTTCACACCCGGCTTCGTGGAGCTTCACCCCGATGCCAGTGGCCGCTACCCGGACAATCCCTTCGCGAGCAGCAACGTGCTACAGACCCGCGACCAGGTGTTGAACAACGAGAACACCTTCCGCACGGTGAACGGACTGGACCTGAGCGCGGTGCTACAGCGCAGCGAGCGCAGTGAGACCCGCCTGGTGGGCATCGGTGGATTCGACTACTACGGCCTGCGCACGCGGGCCTATTTCCCCAATACCCTGCAATTCCAGTCGGACGGCAACGGCACGAATGGTGCCAGCATTCAAGGACGTACCGGCAATCTGAGCATGAACATGTACGGCGCCTTCGTGAATGAACTGAGCCTGGGCGCCAGCAACCGCCTGACCAGTTCGTTGGGCGCTACGTACGAGCATGGAAGCCGGGACCAGGTGCTGGTGACGGCGACCCAGCTGATCGGTACCCAACAGAACCTGGACCAGGCTGGCGCCACATCCGTGGGTCAGGATCGACAGGCTTTCCGCAATAGCGGCTTCCTGGTGCAGGAGGAATTGGACCTGGACGGTCGCGTACTGATCACAGCCGGCCTGCGCTTGGACCGGAGCACCTTGGTGGGCGACATCGACAAGTACTTCGCGTACCCCAAGGCCGGTGTCGCATGGAACATCGCCCGCATGCCATTCTGGAACGTGCAGGCCATCGAGGGATTCAAGCTGCGCGCCGCTTATGGCCAAAGCGGAAACCTGCCGCCCTACTTCGCCAAGTACACCTTCTTCGGCAGCAGCAACACCGGCGGGCAACCCGGCTCGCTCATCGACATCACCCGCGGCAACCCGGACCTGCGGCCCGAGCGACAGACCGAGCTCGAAGGCGGCTTCGACCTCAGCTACAAGGGCCGCATCACCGCCGAGTTCACCGTGTACAACAAGGTGTGCTATGACCTGCTCCTTCTTGCCAGTGTGCCTCCCAGCAGCGGTTTCACCTTCGAATATGTGAACGGGGGTGAATTGGTGAACCGCGGTGTGGAGGTGGCCTTGGGCGCCATCCCTGTGAACACGGATCGATTCCGCTGGGAAACGCGACTGGCCTGGTGGACCAATACCAGTGAGGTGCGTGAGCTGAGCACTCCGGCATTCGCGCCGGACGGATCGTTCGGCAACTCGCTGGGCACCTACTTCATCGAAGAAGGCCGCAGCGCCACCCAGCTGGTGGGTGTCACCGGCAACGTGATGGAGGATGGAACCCCGGAGATCGCAGCGCTGGGGGATGCCGCGCCCGACTTCCAACTGAACTTTTGGAACGAACTCACCCTGCACCGCAACCTCGCGCTACGGATCCTGGTGCATTGGAAGCAAGGTGGCGACAACCTGAACTACACCCGATTCCTCACGGACCTGGGCGGCACCAGTCCTGATTTCGATGACGATGCCGACGGCAACGGCGTGGCCGATGGGCAGGACCGATTGAACGACCCCAGCGCCCGGCCTTTCGTGCAGGATGCCAGCTACGTGCGTTTCCGGGAGATCGGCCTGTACTACACGCTGCCCGAGAAGGTACAAGGCCGCCTGCTGAAAGGTGCTCGCATCGGCGTGAGCCTGAACAACTGGTTCACCATCACGGACTACCCCAGTTACGACCCCGAAGTGAGCAACTTCGGTGTACAGGGCATCTCCACCGGTGTGGAGGTCGCTCCGTACCCAAGTTCCAAGCGGGCCTTCTTCCACCTATCCGTCGACCTATGATGCAGCTTGCACCATCCCATCGTCGCACGGGCCCTTTGCTGGTCGCGCTCCTGGCCTTGGTGCTGCTGGTCCCCGGTTGCAAGAAGTGGGACGACACCAACCTGAACAGTCCCTCGTTGAATGGCCTGTTAGAGAATGCCACGGTGGCCGAATTGAACAACCTGGTCACGGGCACCGAGGCCCAGATGCGGGCGGACATGGGCTTTTACATCGATGCGGTGGGCATTGTGGGGCGCGAGCACTACCGCTTCAGCAACTCCGATCCGCGCTACGTCACCGATCTGCTGGGTGGTGGAAGCACGGTGCTGGACCCCAACGGCTTCTACATCACCAACCCCTGGAGTGCCCGCTACCGCTGCATCCGCAACGCATGGATCCTGATCGGATCGGCAGAGAACTCGAGCTTCCCGACCGCTGCTGAGCAGCGTGGATACCGAGCTTTCGCACGCACCGTGATGGCCCACCAGCTGCTGTTGAACTTGAACCTGACCGATGACAATGGCGTGCGGGTCGATGTGGAGGATCCGGACGATCTTGGGCCTATCGTGCCCCGCGCTCAAGCCTTGTCGGCCATGCGCGACCTGTTGGAGGCTGCCCGCGCAGACCTGGAGGATCCGAGCACTGAATTCGCGTTCGTACTCTCGCCCGGTTTCGAGGGCTTCGATGATCCGGAGGGATTCCTGCGATTCAATCGGGCGCTGGCCGCACGGGTGGCCTTGTACCAGGAGCAATGGACCGACGTGAACGACCTGCTGGGCGCCAGCTTCCTGGACCCGACCGGCGACCTGCGCACCGGCGTCTTCATGGAATACAGCGCCCTGACCTCCGACCAGTTGAACGACCTGTACTATCCGCCCAATGCCAGCGGGGAGGTGCGGCTGGCTCACCCGACCTACGCCATGGACATCGAGGCGGGTGATGACCGCATCGCTTATGCGCCGCTGCGGAACGACACGCTCACGCAGGCGGACCTGAGTTCGGACCGGGATGTGGCAGTGTATGGCTCGAACACCGACCCGGTACCCATCATCACGAACGAGGAACTCATCCTGATGCGGGCTGAGGCGGCCATCCGCCTGATGAACACAGGCGATGCTGTGGCCGCGCTGGATCTGATCCGGACAGCGCACGGTCTTCCTGCGTACACCGGCGGCAGCTCGGAGGAGGAGCTGATCGATGAACTGCTTGTACAGCGCCGCTATTCCCTCTTCTTCCAGGGCCACCGCTGGGTGGACATGCGCCGTTACGGCCGCCTCGGCGAGCTGCCGATCGACCGACCGGACGATGATGTCTGGAGCCAGTTCCCGGTGCCCTTCGCGGAGTAGGGGAGGCGAACGGAGGCGATCCCGCCAAGGCGGGACAAGTTGTTCGAGGTGGGGGGGCAGTATCGGAGGAATATGTGATGGCGGTCTACCAGCAGTTGTTCCAGCCCTGGATCTGTCCGCTCCGGGTGGTTCGCTGATCGTTGGCCACTACCTTGTTCAGCGATCCAGGCGTTGTTCTGCCTTCTTCAGGATACTCCGGATCATCCTGGGGACCTTGAGCGACCCTGATGAAGGACCACATGCAAACCCTTCCCATACGCAGCCGTGTAGTGCACCTGTCCGCCCTCTTGTTCCTGTCTTGGACCGCCAGTGGGCAATCCATTGATCTGCAATTGCTTCAATCGTTCCCCGGGGTGCATTTGGGGGAACAGGACTTCGCGGATGTGGACGGGGATGGGGACCTGGACATGGTCATCACCGGTGCGATCCTATCGGGGGAATTGACCGCGCTCTATTTGAACAATGGGAATGGGAACTTCACGGTGGACCCCACTGCTCCGTTCAGTGACCTGGGATTCAGTGCCCTTGCCTTCGGGGATATCGATGGGGACAACGATCCCGACCTGCTGATCTCCGGGCGCAACACGGGGACCTATCGGGAGATCGGCCTTTTCGAGAACGATGGCAACGGCACCTTCAGCGCGGTGGCCAACATTCCGTTCGAGCCCGTGATGCATGGATACATCGGCTTTGCCGATGTGGATGGCGACAACGACCTGGATGTGCTGATCGAAGGCCAGGCCGATAGCGGCCGCATCACCAGGCTTTATTTGAACGATGGTGGCGGCACCTTCGGCGAGGTCCTCGGAACACCCTTCGTGGACGTTTACCAGGGAGCGTTCGACTTGAAGGATGTGGATGGCGATCTCGACCTGGATGTGTTGATCACCGCGAACAGCAGCAACGGCAACACCGTCATCTTGTACGCGAACGACGGCAACGGGAATTTCACGCAGGTGATGGGCACCCCGTTCGTACCTGTGACGCAATGCTTCGTGGAGTTCGCGGATATCGACGGCGACCTCGACCAGGACGTATTGATCACCGGGGAACTTCAGACGCAGCTGTATGAGAACGATGGTGCCGGGAACTTTTCGCTTATCCCTGGTACTGGTCTGATACAGCTCAAGCAGAGCGCCTCGGCCTTTTTCGATGCGAACGGTGATGGTGATCTGGACCTGATCCTCAGCGGGTTCGACGGCACCGACCGGGTGACCAAGGTGTATGAGAACAATGGTAGCGGACAATTCACGGAGGTGACGGGACTTTCCCTGGTGCAGGTGAACAACGGCAAGCTGACCGTGGCGGATGTGGATGGCGACGGCGATCGGGATGTGCTGATCACCGGACAGAACGCCAGCACGACCCTGGAGGCCAGGCTTTATTCGAACAACGCGTGCATCGCAACGACCGCTTCCTTGGTGCAGTCCGCATGCTACAGCTATACCGTTCCGAGCGGCAATGCAACCTACTTCTCCTCGCAACTGGTCACCGACACGCTGACCAACATGGCCGGGTGTGACAGCATCCTGACGATCGACCTCACCATCGACACGGTCGATGTGGGCATTGGCATCAATGGAATAACGCTCACGGCCGATGCCATGAACGCAAGCTATGCCTGGTTGGACTGTGATGATGGGCTCTCAGCCATTCCGGGAGCGACCGCACAGAGCTTCACACCCATGCAGAACGGGAATTACGCAGTGGCGATAACGCAGGGTGGGTGCACGGATACATCCGCGTGCATGGCGGTGACCACGGTCGGAATAGTGGAGCAGCACGCCGCGATCCAGGAATTGACGGTCTTCCCGGATCCCGTGGTCGTGGATGAGATCGACCTGCGCTTCGATCTGCAGGAGGCCAGGCCCGTAAGTGTCGCCCTGCATGGGTCCAGTGGCAAGCGCATCGCGGTCCTGCGTTCACCGGTCACCATGGCTGCGGGTGGTCATCGTCTGCGTTTGCAATTGCCCCCCGACCTTGCCGCAGGGACCTACATGCTCGGGGTGGATGCGGGTGGGTCGGTGCGCTTCGTGACCTTCCGTTCCTTGTAGGCCGATCCAACCAGGTGCACGAAGCGTAGCTTTAGACCACAGGCAACGCGAATGGAGATGTG
>JAGQVN010000329.1 GCA_020437905.1 Flavobacteriales bacterium | reverse complement strand
AGTGATGTCCTGCTCCGGGGTCAGCGGGGTGTTGAAGGTCACACGGTCCGCGATGTCATCATCGAACCAGTATTCCCAGGCCGCAAGCTGCAGCTGTTCTTGAAATAGCTGCGTATACGGTACACCCCAATGGTCATTGTCGTCCCGGAATTGAACGGTTACAAAGTGGTGTCCCCTGCCAAGCAGGCTGGTGGGTAGGACGGTGTTCACAGTGACCGTCCCGGCACCGGCAATGGGTACGTTGGTCAAGGTGCTCATGTCATCATCCCACCAGTACCTGTATTCCACGATGTTCTGTGCACTGGAACCCAAGGTGGTCACCAGTGCGATCCCTATGATCGCTCTGATCGGTCCCATGGCTCAGTAGGTTTGGGCTTTCACCTTGATGTTGATCGGCAGGTCACCATTGGCGTCCGTTGCAGGGTCAATGGTCACGGCTTGATAGTGCGGATTGTAAGGAAGGAACCCAGGCTTCGCGGGGAAGGGCGATCCATACAGACCCATATCCGTTCCGTCAATGGCCCCGCCCAGGGCAACGGATCCCGCTGCGATGTGCAGGTCATCCGTGAAGTCGAACTGACCGTTCGTTTCATTCACGAACACGTTGCTCTGACCCGTGAAGGAGTTGGTTTCACTGGTATTGGAACCCGAATTCCCGAAGAACGCAGTGTGTGTGGTCAGTGAGTTACTTACGGATGATCCATTGCATTGGAATAGCCCGGGAATAGCCCCGGAGAAGATGCTGTTCTGGACAGTGGAGAAATGGCTGTTGTTGATGCCGGTGTCGAAGAACACACAGTGGTCGACCAGCAGACCTCCGCCGTCCATGGTGTTGATGCTCCCCTCGAAGATCGACCGGGTGACCACTGCCGTGGTAAGGTCACCACCGTCCAGTCGTCCCCGGAACAGACATTCGTTGAAGTTGGAGCTGGAAAAATTGGGTCCGGCGAGGATCGAAATGGCCGTCAGCGCCACATCTTGTACGAACTCGCAGCGCTCGAACAGGATGCCTGTCGGGTCATCGTTCGTATCGGAATCGCCGTATTGGATGCAGGCACCAGTACTGGAGTCGAACGAGATACCCGTGAAGGTGCTGTTGCTTGCACTGGTATTTACTTGGATGGGCGCCTGTTGGACCAGTTTGGTGCGCAGGGTGATCGAAGCGCTGTCCGGATGGATGCCCGCACCGATGAAGTGGATCGGTTCGGTCAGGACCAATGGCGCCGTCGTGCTGAAGGTACCCCCGCTGAAATACAACCTATCATCTGCCTGGACTGCTGCGATGGCGTCATCAAGTGCGAGGAATACCTGGGGTGCGCCTCCAGCGGCGGGTTCGAGAACGATCCTTGGCAGCTGAGCGAAGGAAGAATACACAGCGGCCATGCTCAATGTGACCAGCGAAAGACGGAGTGTCGGTTGCATAGAGGTTGATGGTTTCATGAAACAGGGTCTTTGTTGCACCGGTATATCGGGTCAGGACCCGGAATGTGAACAAGGGAACGATCCAAAGGCACATCAAGCGAGGTCGATCTCAATGGTGAGCATGTAAAAAAAACCCCGACCATCGCTGGCCGGGGCTTTCGCTTGTTGTTCTTTGAACGGCTTACATCATGCCGCCCATGCCGCCCATGTCCGGCATGGCAGGCGCTGCGCTCTTCTCTTCGGGCTGATCGCTGATCACACACTCTGTGGTCAGCAACATGCTCGCGATCGATGCGGCGTTCTCCAATGCCACACGGGTCACCTTGGTCGGGTCGATGACCCCGGCGGCGTGCAGGTTCTCATACTCCTCGGTGCGGGCGTTGAAGCCGAAGTCGGCCTTGCCGTCGCGCACTTTCTGCACCACGATGCTGCCCTCCAGGCCGGCGTTCGCCACGATCTGGCGGAGCGGCTCTTCCACGGCACGGCGCACGATGGCCACACCCGTGGTCTCATCGGCGTTGGCGCCTTCCAGCTTCTCCAGCACCTTCTGGGCGCGGATGTAGGCTACACCTCCACCGGGCACGATGCCTTCCTCCACCGCAGCGCGCGTGGCGTGCAGGGCATCGTCCACGCGGTCCTTCTTCTCTTTCATTTCCACTTCCGTGGCGGCACCGATGTACAGCACGGCCACACCGCCGGCCAACTTGGCCAGGCGCTCCTGAAGCTTCTCCTTGTCGTAGTCGCTCGTGGTGGTCTCGATCTGGGCCTTGATCTGGTTCACGCGGGCGGTGATGTCGGCCTTCTTACCGGCACCGTTCACGATCGTGGTGTTGTCCTTGTCGATGCTGATCTTCTCGGCCTTGCCCAGCATGCTCAGGTCGGCGTTCTCCAGCTTGAAGCCACGCTCTTCGCTGATCACGGTACCGCCGGTCAAGACGGCGATGTCCTCCAGCATGGCCTTGCGGCGGTCGCCGAAGCCGGGGGCCTTCACGGCGCACACCTTCAGACTGCCACGGATCTTGTTCACGACCAGGGTTGCCAGTGCCTCACCGTCCACGTCCTCGCTGACGATCAACAAGGGCTTGCCGGTCTGTGCGCTCTTCT
>JAGQVN010000328.1 GCA_020437905.1 Flavobacteriales bacterium | reverse complement strand
CGATAGGGGCTGTCGGTGCCGCTCACGTCGTGGTGGTCGCGGCCCAGCACGATGGGCGCGCCGATCTCACCGCGCTTGATGGCCTCGTTGAAGGCCTGCGCGATGCGGATGCGGCCCTCACTGTCGGCGTAGAGGATACGCGCCTGGCTGCCCACCACGAGCTTGTTCTCCTGCGCGCTGCGGATCCAATGCAGGTTGTCGGCGATCTGCTGGCCGATCTCTGCGGGTGCCTCCTTCAGCATCGCTTCCAGCACGTCACCGGCGATGCGGTCGCTGGTGACCAGGTCCTTTGGGTCGCCGCTGGTGCAGACCCACCGGAAGGGTCCGAAACCGTGGTCGAAGCACAGCGGCCCCATGATGTCCTCCACGTAGCTGGGATAGCGGAACTCCTCGCCGTTCCTGCCCGCGATCTCGGCCCCAGCACGTTTCGCCTCGAGCAGGAAGGCGTTGCCGTAGTCGAAGAAGTACATGCCCTGTTCGGCGAGCGTGTTCACGGCTGACGTGTGTCGGCGTAAGGTCTCCTGCACGCGCAGCTTGAAGGCTTCGGGATCATCCACCATCAAGGCGTTGCTCTCCTCGTAGCTCAACCCGACCGGGTAGTAGCCGCCGGCCCAGGGGTTGTGCAGGCTGGTCTGGTCGCTACCCAGATCCACCTTGACCTTGCGCGCAGCGAGACGCTCCCACAGGTCCACCACATTGCCCAGGTACGCGATGCTATGCGCTTCTCCCTTCTGCTGCCACTCCAATGCGGCATCAATGCAGGCGTCCACATCGGCGATCACCTTATCCACCCAGCCCTGCTCATGGCGCTTGTAGGCCGCAGAAGGATTGATCTCGGCGCAGATGGTCACCACGCCTGCGATGTTGCCCGCCTTGGGTTGTGCACCGCTCATGCCGCCGAGGCCTGCGGTGACGAACAACCTGCCCTCTGTACCCTTGCCGTCCTTCAGCATGCGCGAGGCGTTCAGCACCGTAATGGTGGTGCCATGCACGATGCCCTGCGGACCGATATACATGTAGCTGCCCGCGGTCATCTGACCGTATTGCGTCACGCCAAGCGCGTTGAAGCGTTCCCAGTCGTCGGGTTTGCTGTAGTTGGGGATCATCATCCCGTTGGTCACCACCACGCGCGGGGCATCGGCATGGCTGGGGAAAAGGCCGAGCGGATGACCGCTGTACATCACGAGCGTCTGCTCGTCGGACATTTCGCTCAGGTACTTCATCGTCAGCCGGTACTGCGCCCAGTTCTGAAAAACCGCGCCATTGCCACCGTACGTGATCAGCTCGTGCGGGTGCTGCGCCACGGCCGGGTCCAGGTTGTTCTGGATCATCAGCATGATGGCCGCTGCCTGCATGCTCTTGGCAGGGTAGTCGGTGATCGGCCGGGCATGCATCTTGTGCTCCGGACGCAGGCGGTACATGTATATGCGACCGAATTCCTGCAACTCCTTTGCGAACTCAGGAGCAAGGGTGCCATGGTGTTTCGGCGGGAAGTAGCGTAAGGCGTTCCGTAGCGCGAGCTTCTTCTCTTCGGTGCTCAGGATGTTCTTGCGCTTGGGCGCATGGCTCACGCTCGGGTCCAAGGGACGTGCTGGCGGGAGCACGTCCGGGATGCCTTCGCGAATGGTCTGTTGGAATGCCTGGAGGTCGGAAGCGGTGAGGGTGCTCATCGCTGCAAAGGTCGGGCGATCGGCTCAGCGGGCTATGATGAAGCGTTGGGGGAGCCTATGGTTTGCTCTGGCCAAGTACGCTCCCGGAGGCAGTTCGCTGATGCCGATCTTTTCGTTCTCTGCCTTTATCCGCACGGCCTTTACCAAGCGACCTGAAGTATCGAAGATGGTCAATTCCATGCCGTGTGAGAGGCCGCCGACCGTGATCTCATTGGTGCACGGGTTCGGTGAAATCCCAAATCCAAGCATACTTGTCTCCTCTATTCCGACCGCCCAAGGGATCGAAGGAATGGGAAGGATCGTATCTGCGGCGATGACCGCTCCTACGAGCTCCACACTTAAGGACGCGCCGAGCCATGCTCCCTTGTATTCAACCTTTCTCAATCCCAATCCTTCCTCAAATTCGATATCAACACTTTCCCATTGGGATGCCGGGAACAACCCTGGTGCGACCATCTGCGGTCTGAAACCACTGGTCGGTCCCCAAGTGGATTGGCCCACGATGGTGGAGCTCATCGTCGATCGCCCGTCAGCCGTGAGACCGTGCTGTGCGAGATACCTGGTTCCATGGCTCGACCACCAACAGATCGAGGTGTCCAGGATCTGCCCGGGATATGCCCCCAGGATCGGATGCGCCGACAAAAGGCTATTCGTACCAAATGACCAAACATCGTGCGGCTCCTGCCATGCAGGAACTGCCAAGTGCCATCCAGTGTAGCTCATGTAGTCATTCGAGCGGGCTACGGAGGTGTGATACACAACGCTGTCAGCCAAGTCGGTCCTCCCTTGTATGATCACTTCGTGAAAAAAGTGGGTCGGAGCATGAAAGGCGGGTCCTCCTGGTGGTGTTGCCCACCAGATCGAACTGACCTTGTACACAAGATGGTCACCCGGTTGAAAGTCAAAATAGTCCAATGGACCTGGGAATAATCGTCCTATCCCAGCACCTTCTATACCGATCAGATCGTGTTGAGCATCGGGGCCTTCGAACCGCATAAGGCCGAAGAAACGGCTCAAAAGGACCGTGCCTCCATTGCTAACCTGAATTCGTTGAAGGGTGTCCTGGATGTTGAACACGCTTGCTGACCATATCGAATCGACTGTGGCCGTAATTCCAGAACCAGCGTCGTATAACCACGAGGAACCTACAGCAGCATGGCTCTTGATCCTGATCGTATCCTCCCCCAGAAAATACCAATCATTGCCAGATCGGAAACACTGGTAGCCCATGAACTGCGGTAGACCGACCCGAACAAAACAACCGTCACAGGAGCTGCCCAAACTTGCAGGACAAGTGTCGCACACCACACCGATCAAGTTCAGATCGTAAAGCAAGCTGTCAGACCCCAGCGTATCAATGTGCGTGACGAAGATCTGGTTGGAGATCGTGTCCGTGCCGTCGTTGCTGTAGTTGTACTTATACGCCGGATTCAGCAGCGCCCAGTCCTGTGCGGAGAGCATCGCAGTGCTGAAGAAGAGGAGCACAACAAGCCACCTGTGCATGGCGAAGCTTTGTATGAAGATAGGTTGAAGTATCGATCCGCTGCCTGGATGTCCGAACTTGGCTTATCGGAGCTCGGTTCAAGCATAATACTTCAAGATGAGCGTGATCGCCACGCTCACCATGATCCCGAGCGTCACTTTGAAGTAATCCATGCCCACCAGTCTCCAGACTTCCTTCAGCGCACCGGCCTTTACGATGTTCATCCGGGCAAGCTCCCGTTCTCATTATTTAGTTTCGAGGGTCCAACGATAATCCCATCATGAAGCAATACACGACCCTTATTCTGTTCTGCCTCTGTGGGCTGTCCTCCTTTGCTCAGCAGATCCCGAACGGCGGCTTCGAGCAATGGACCGACCAGCTCCTGTATGAACAGCCCGGACCGTGGAACACCGGCAACTTCCAGGATGCTGCCACGGTCACGACCTCCAAGGTCACCGGTGCACCGGAAGGCCAGTTCGCGGCCCATCTGGAGACCGAGGTGGCCGATGGGGATACGGCCTTCGGCTTCGTCCTGCTTGGTGGCTACGATGAGGTGCCTGAGTTCGGCGTCCCGTTCGGCACCGATGTGGACGCGCTGGAATGCTGGCTGCGCTATGCGCTTCAACCGGGTGATACGTCATTGGCCATTGTGGTGTGTTGGTCCGGCGGTGTGGTGAGCTCCTTTGGTGCCTGGCGTTTTCACGGCCAACAAACGACCTGGACCCAACTGACCCTTCCGCTGCCCGTTGCCGCCACGAACGTGGACAGTGTCCTGGTCGGTTTCGCCAGCACGGATGCATTGAGCGAGACCCTTGCAAGCGTACCGGGTTCCTGGATGGAAGTGGACCATGTGCGGCTCACGCATCCCAGTGTCAGCACGCCCGATCAACTTCCGAACGAGGGCTTCGAGGACTGGACGGATGTAACGGCGGAGGATCCGGACGGGTGGACCTCCTTCAATGCACGGATCGCTGCCTTCGATGCGATCTCCGTGGAGAAGAGCACGGATGCCAACAGCGGTTCGTTCTCGGCGAAGCTCACGACCCTGGGCATCATGGGCGATACGTTACCCGGCATCCTGGCGAACGGGATCCTGAACAATGACGGGCCCTACGCCGGGATCCCTTACGCAGCCGCACCAATGACCTTCACCGGTGCCTACAAGTATGAACCGGCAGGCAATGACCAATGCACCATCGGAGCCACCTTCATCGCCAATGGATCGCCCGTCGGATCCGCATCGTTCACGACCATTTTGGCGACCAACGGATGGCTGCCGTTCAGTGCCGCTGTCAACTTGTCCGGAGGACCGCCGGATACCTTGCTGGTGGTCGCCTTCTCAGGCGATAAACCAGGTTCCACGTTGTGGGTGGATGACCTGGACCTGAGCGGTGGTGATGTGAGTATCACGGATGTAATGAGTGAGCAGGCCCTTCCCTGGCCGAACCCGGCGGACCGGGTCCTTCACCTACCCGATGTGCTGCCCGGTGATGAGTTGCGTTTGCTGGACCAGGCTGGTCGGGTCCTGTTGTTCCATCGGTCCCCACAGACGGGTGTTATCGACCTCGGTCTAGCTGAGGTCGGACAGGGGACATACGTCCTTGAGGTGCATCGGGAAGGAAGGAGCATATTCCATCGGGTCGTGATCGCTTCCTCACAGCCGTAGCGGTAGACTGACGCATGGATCGCTCAAATCAGCACGATGCGCGTGTGTTGCACGTGCCCGGTTGTGGATCCCATGCGCAGGATATAGGTTCCCCTCGGTAGGTCGGATAGATCGATCCTTGCGTTGGGGACAATTATCATCACGGTCCTTCCATGCTGGTCCAGCAGGGAGAGATCGCCAAGACCATCCAGATCGCCGTGCAGCCGGATCGATCCGGTCGTAGGGTTGGGAAAGATCGAGATGTTCCCATCGTAGGAGGCACCTTCCACCGCGATGACCGGGGAGTCCTTGGTGGCCCCATCAAGGTCGACCTGACGCAGGTGATAATAGCTGATCTCGTTGCTACCGTTGGGGTCAATGAATGCGTACTGGAGCACATGCTGGCTGTTGCCTGCACCTTCCACCCAGCCAACGCGTTGGAAGGTGGCTTCACCCTCGAGGCGTCGCCAGATCTCGAACCCGGCATTGTCCTTTTCCGTGGCCGTGGACCAATCGAGAAGCACGTACCCGGGGTCGGTGCGAAGGCCGGAGAAGGACAGGAGCTCCACGGGAAGCGGGTTGCCCTCCGTGGTGATGTACAGCTCACCGTCATCACCGAGCAGGGCAGTATAGCTCTGCGTGCCTCCGGTCCCCAGGATCTCAACTTCGTTCGCGGGCAGTGCCGGATAGATCGGTGTCCATACGTTCCCTGCCGGATTGTTCAGCAGATCGCAATCCTCCAATGACCCCACATAGTGCGCCACACCAGCATCGGTGGGTAGCGCTACCGCAGGATCGGCAGCGGCATAGTCGAGGAATTCCTGTCCGCTGTGGTAAAGCCGTACCACCACGCTGCCTGTGATCGCGTTCTGCGTGCCCAGGTGCCAGTTCCTGTCCATGTAGTACTGCCCGTTCAGGCTTTGACGCACCGCACCGCTGTTCACATACACGTCCATCGAGACCGTCCCGAGGGTCTGCCCATTGTCATTGAACCGCGCCACTACTTTACGGTCGCGGTAGATCCATTGGTCCAACCCGGAGCCTGAACTGATGATGGGGTCGGCGGCAGCGCAGGTATTCACGGAAACCTCCCACAATTCTGGCGTGAACTCGTCACAACCGATGTCAGGGGTCGTAGGATCGCGAGGGTCGCCATCGATGTCGGTGATGATTCCAGCAAAAGGTGCGGCCGATCCGTTGAGATCCATGCTGTACGAGTGAAGGTCAGTAAGAGGATCGTAGAAGAGGGGGTCGGCTATCAATGAGTTCGCGTTGGTCCCGGTACCGGCATTCAACGCTGCAATGGAGGTGTAAACCACCCCGTTCCAGAATATGAATGGACCCGGTGTGGGACGGAACAGACAATTCCGGTCCATGGTCAGGCCGCTCATGGTGTTATAGACGGCATAGCCCTGGGCGCTGGAGAGCACATTGTTGTGGACCTGCACGTCCACGCCATTGTCTGCGCTGAAGTACGCATAGGCTCCGGACGTGCTCATATGCACGCTGTTGAAAAGCACGTCGATGCGTTGCTGGTTGCCGCTGAGCCTGATGCCATATCGCCCTCCGAAGTTCACATGGTTGTTCGCGATCACGGCACGGGCCGGGGCAAGTGGCAGGCACGTCGTGAGGTAGATCCCCGTGCCCAGCACGCCACTTCCGCCTTCGACGTGGTTCCTTTCGATCGAGACCGGGCCCGTGCAGGCACTGAGCAGGATCGCTTCGCTGTTGAAGGTACCGGTCAGGTGACAATCCTCGATGTTCACAGGACCTGCTGCATCATAGACCCGGATGCCGAGGGTCCCTCCGGTACGCACGCATTCGCTCACGGTCAAGGTGTCCATGCTGTCATTGGCGTCCCAGAACACCGCATACGTCCCGGCCAGGAGCCGGCATGCCTCCAGGTGCAGGGACGCGCCGGATCCGGAGTTCAAACGGTATACCAGTGCCGCCGTATTGGCCGAAGTGCCGTTGTTCGTGAGCTCACAGTGACCGAATCGCAGGTCACTGACGTCATCACATGTGGTACGGAACCGGATCACCGTGGCATAGGTCAGCGTACCGGTCCTGCGCAGGGTCATATGTTCGAAGCGCACGTGATCGCCTCCGGAAGCTTCGATCAGGTGATCGTTCACATTGCTTGCCTGCGAGGGCCACTGCAGGATCACGGTCGTACTGTCCAGGGCCTGACTGCGAAAGGTCACCGTGTTCAGGCTGCTGCTGCCTTTAATGGCACCAAGGCGGATCTGCTCCATGTAGATGCCGCTTTCCACCTCGAAGACCACCGGCCCCGTGATGCCGCATCCCGAAATGCGGTCCACCGCTTCGGTGAAACTGCCGAAGTCCGCACCGACGGAGGGGCCGATCGTGTAGGTCCCGGCCAGGAGCGTACAATCCGCATTGATCTCGTCCGCTCCCAGATCGGGTGCTGAAGCGGCAGGCAGGCTGCGCGTGTCACCGTCCTGATCGTCGAGGAGCCCCGGTATGATGATGCCTTGTCCGGTGCAGGTCGAGTTCAACTGCAAATGCAGGTCATTGAAGTTGTCCACGAACATCGGGTCCGCGGAGATGGAGGACCCGAACTGTCCACTGGCGGCCTGCAGGCAGGGCAGGTCGATGTGGAAGCCACCCCAATACGCGAGGTTGGTCCCGGCGGTCCACAGCAGGTCATGATGTGCCTGCGAAAAGGTGAGGGCCCCCGTGCGATAGAGCGCAACACCGGTATTGCTGCGCAGGATGTTCCCGATCAATTCGTTGCCGCTGCCGTTCGCCGTGATGTTCAGGGCGTATCCGGAGACGGTGCTCACGGAGTTGTAGTGGATGCCCAAACCGTTCACGGTTCCGGTCAGCTGTATCCCCCGGGCCGATCCGCTGCAGGCGATCATGTTGTTCCGCACCACCTGCCAGGATGGTATCAACCCGTCCACCATCAATTGCAGACCGGCACCATTAGCGGCCGTGGCGGTGATGCGGTTGCCGATGATCTGCAGGAGGTTCGCGTTGTGCGCGATGTCCACGGCGATGGAGCTGGAATTGATCGGTCCGGTGATGTCGTTCCCCTCGATGTAGACCTCCGGATCGCCGGTACCCGCATTGTTCAATTGAATGGAGCGGAGCCGTTGTCCGGTGAAGGTGCACCGCCGTACCTCGAGCGTGAGCGCACTGTAGTCCATCTGCCAATGCAAGCCGATGTACCCGCCTTCGAACCGGCTGTCCTCGAACACGACATTGTTCTCGTCGTTCTCAGCCGTGCACTGCACGAGTACCGTGGTGGTGTGGGTGCTGGTTGTCATGAACCGGCAATGCCGGAAGAACACATGTTCCGATCGCGTGGTGGCATCGGCGATCGAACTTTCCCAATCCACGCACATGCCGGGCAGGGATACCGATCCGGACCGGCTGATCGTGAGGTGCTCGAAGCTCACGCGGTCCGTCCCCGCGAACCGCACGGTGGGAAGCGCGCTGCCATTGGGCCAGGTCAGCGTCACCAGTGAACTGTCCAGGCTCTGTCCACGGAACGTGATCGTGTTCACGTTGCTGTTGCCGGGGATGTTCGGTAGTGTGATCTGTTCGGTGTAGGTGCCGTCCTCCACTTCGAACACCACCGGCCCGCTGATGCCGCAAAGGACCATGCGTATCAAGGCACTGGAGAAGTCGGGAAAGTCGGCTGCGAGGGATGGGCCGATCACGTAAGTACCGGACAGGAGCAGGCATTCTCCGGGGGTCTCGTCCATGCCGATGTCGGGAGCGGTGGCGGCAGGCTGAGGTCGGACTTCACCATCGTGGTCGTCGGTGATGCTGGCGATCAGGGTGCCGGTCCCTGCGCATGGTGACCCCGGCTGCAGGTGCAGGTCATTGGTGTTGTCCACGAACATCGGATCGAGGTCGTGGCATCCGGTGAACTCGCCGGACAGCGTTTGCAATTGGGAGAGCCCCGTCGCCGTGACGCCCCCCCACCTGCCATAGCCTGGACCGCCCTGCCGGTGCAGGAAGTTGTTGGATGTGCCGGCATAGGTGCTGGACCCGGTCCGGTAGAACACATAGGCCGTCGTGGTACGTGTAGCGATGACAGCGTTGTTCTCCAGGCGCAGGTCAGTGCCCGACCCCGCGTCATAGATGGCGAACGTACCACCACTGCTGATCGAGTTGTGCTGGATGTGCGCCCGGTCAGTCGTTCCAGCGATGAACAGTCCGGTGCCGTTGATGCTGATGAGCTCGTTGTTCAACACCTTGCCAGCCGACCCTGAAGGGGCTGCACTGTTGCTCAAGGTCAGGCAAGTCCCATTGACCGAGGCTCTCAACCGATTGTACACAATGAGGAAGTCCGTATCGCAGTCGTCCAGCTCCAGTAGAACGGGGTTCGCGCCGGAGATTTCGTTGTCGCTGATCACCAGGCTGTCGCGAAGTCCCGTCAATTGCACCACGGTGTTGAGGCCACCCAGGAACACCGAGTTCCGTATGAAGAGACGTTCGTTGGTACCGTTGGCGTTCCAGACCAGATCGCTACGACCGTTCTCGAACCGACAATGCTCGATCTCCACCCGTTCCTCGTCCTGTGCATTATCGCCGATCATGATCTGCGAAGTGGAGTGTCCCGAATTCCCCAGGAAGCGCATGTGACGGAACCGTGGATGCAGGGATGCCTCACCGGTGAGGGAGGGGAACTCCACCAGCCGCTTGTAGACACCGATGCCTGTCCGGGTGAAGGTCATGTGCTCGAAGGACACATGGTCCATCCCGTCGTAGCGCACGAGGAAGTTGTTCGTGAGATTCGCGCCTCCAGCTTCCTCGAGGGTCACCAACGTACTGTCCAGGGACTGGCCACGGAAGGTGATCGTGTTCGTGGCCGATGTGCCCGTCACCGGCGGCAGGACCAGCCGCTCGGTATAGGTCCCGTCCTCCACTTCAAAGACCACCGGCCCGGAGATCCCGCACAGGAGCATCCTGGACAGCGCCGCATTGAACGTGGCGAAATCGGCCGTGGCCGATGGGCCGATGACATAGGTGCCCGCGAGTTGCACACACGCACCCGCCATCTCGTCCATGCCGATGTCTGGTGCTGTGGCAGCGGGTTGGGGGCGAGGTTCCCCGTCCCCGTCAATGACGATACCCAGGGTCGTGTTGCCCACTCCGGCCGCTGGTGATCCAGGCAATAGGTGCAGGTCCTGCGGACCGGTGAAGAGCGGGTCGATGTCATAGGTGTTCTGGAACAGCCCCCCGCTCAGGGTCTGGAGTGTTGCGGGATCGGCGGCCACGGCGTTCCAGAACGTGTACAGCGTCCCTGAAGTGGAATGGATCACATTGTCGGAAGCGGCGAGGAAGAAGAAGCCGCTGTTGTTCCGGTAAAGCGCATATCCGTCCCCTGTCAGGATGTTGTTGATGAGCCGATGACCGGACCCAGCTCCGACCCCCCAGAGGGGATATCCTGTTGCAGTGCGGATCGAGTTGTGGAAGATGTCCACGTTCGAACTCGAGTTCGCGAACCTGATGCCATGGGCTCCACCGGTCGCAATGAGCTCATTGTTCCGGATCATGCCTCGGTCCGTGGATGGAGCGTTGACACCATACAGCTCCAGCAAGCTGATGCCTGTGGCCGCAGTGAGCACCAGGCGGTTGCCTTCAACAAGGAAACCGGCATTGTGGTTGTAGACCTGGATCGCATGTTGCGCACCCGGGGCGCTCATGTCCAAGTACGAATCCCGGACCTGGAGAACGGACAGTGCACCGGTCAGGGAGATGCCGTAGCTGGTCTGACCCGAAAAGGAGCATCCCTCAACGATGAGCTCGGATGTTCCGTTCGGTGCCAGGAAGCTGATGCCCGAAGACCCGGCGGTGAAGGCACAAGCCTGGAAGGTCGCCTGTGCGTTGCCCGGGCAGTTCACCAGGATGCCAGTGTTCACCCCGCCGATGAACCGCAGGTTTCGCCATGCCGACACATCGTTGGTCCCGGAAAGCCGGACGCATTCCGCCCCGGACACGTTCGAGCTGTTCTCGATGGTCATGTGCTCGAACGCCACTTGGTCGGCTCCCGAAAGGGTGATCGTACGGACCGCCGTGGTGCTTCGCAGCGTCACCGTGGAGCTGTCCATGGACTGTCCCCGGAAGGTCACCGTGTTCGCGGCGCTGGATCCGGGGATGGCCGTCAGGGTGAGGTTCTCATCGTAGGTGCCGTCGGTGATCTCGAGGAGCACTGGCCCGCTCACCCCCAAGGTGGTCAGGTCGGTCACCGCCGCGG
>JAGQVN010000327.1 GCA_020437905.1 Flavobacteriales bacterium | reverse complement strand
TGGCTGTCCTTCACCCTGCCATCCTCGACGATCACATCCAGCCTGGCCAGGAAAGAGCCGAATGAACCCGGTTCCACCACCTTGCTGTACTTTGCATCGATCGGCTTTCGGACTCGCTCGTGCGTATCGGCACCGAGGATCAGGTCCGCACCATCGACCTCGGGATTGTTGGCGAGGTCCACTTGTTGCGCCAGACCCATATGGGTGACCAGGAAGACCATGGCGCACTGCTCATACTCGCGCAAATGGCGAATGTAGCGCGCCACGTTCGCCTCGGGTTTCGTGAATTTAATGCCGCAACTATACTCAGGAGACTGTCGTTTCGGCGTCAAGGGGTCGTTGTACCCGATGAATCCGATCTTCACGCCAGCCAGCCTCGTGATCCAGTAGGGTGGGAAAATGAGCTCACCGGCCAGGTTTTCGTTCGGGTCGCGCATGTCACCACAGAAGTCCGCCAACTTTTCGTGCCACATGTTGGCGCAGATCTTTGAGGCTCGATAGCCTCCGAGGTCCTTCAACATATTCTCTTTGCCATAGACCACCTCCCAGTTCCCGGGAAGCACCAGGTCGTACCCGACGCGGTTCATGAGCGGAACGATCGCCCGTCCTTCGCTCAAGGCGGCAACACCCCCGCCTTGAAAGCAATCCCCGCCATCGATCACGATGGTATTCTCCGGATCCTCCTTACGCAGCGTATCGACCATGGTCTTCAGCACACCGTAGCCGCCCCGCTTCTTATAGACGGGCCTGCCGTTCTCCAGGAAGAACTCGTCGTGCGTGTGAAGCTGGGAATGGATATCGCTCGTGTAGAGCAGGGTGAACTTCTGTGCCTTATCCTGCTGCACCGTCCGCGCCTGGGTCAACTCCGCCCTGCGTGCACCATCCGAGAAGGCACCAAGTGCAACGGTGGGGCCGAGGGTAAGACCTGCTCCCAGTACACCGAGGGATCGCAGCGCCTGTCGCCTGTCCATGCCAATTTCCTCATGTCTGCCACAGGTACATCCAGGTGGGTGTTCGATCTCGCTCATGGTTTCTTGTAGAATGCTGCAATAGGTCCAAAGGGACCATATTTGTGCTGTGTTTCATTGAAATGATCGACATAGGGCCCGAATGGGTGGTCGATCGGTTTCTTGCTGATGTCAGGCCAGTCATCGGTCAGGTCCTTCTCCGGGCGCGGCTGTGAATTCACGAATGCGGCCACGTCCCATGCCTCCTCATCCGTCAGCAGTGGATGCTCATGGGTCGAACCCTGTGGCATATTCGCCTTCACATAACCGGCGAAACGGCTCAATCGGTACAGTCCGGCACCGTGATTGTAGCTGTGCTCGCCCCACATGGGTGGATAGAGGTACGTGGTCCCTTCCATGTCCAGCTTGCCTTGTCCATCCTCATTGTGGCAGCTGGAGCACTTCGCCTCAAAGACCACCCTTCCAAGTTCCGGGTCCGCAGCACGGTCCAGGTAGGCGATCTCCATTATGCCGGTACCCGGCGGTTTCTTGGACCTTTCGATCCCTGTTCCGAGCCATTCCATGTAAGCCACAATAGCCCGCATTTCCCTGCTCGTGCTGTCAAGGGGGCGGCCGTTCAGACTTCGCTCCAGGCAGTCGTTCACACGCCGCTCAATGCTTTCCACCTTTCCGCTTCGGGACCGCTCCTTGGGGTACGTGCTCCATACGGCTCCAAAATTGTTCCCCCAGGGCTTTGTTCCAGCATCCAGATGACAGTTCTGGCAATTCATACCGTTGGACAGCTTGGCCACGCTACCCTTTGGTCCAAGATAAGCGGATGTTCTCGCGATCAACTCACGGCCGTAGCGGATGCGCTCCTCCGAACCATCCTCTAATAGTGCCAGCCGCGATGTGTCGGGACCGGTCCATGATCCATCGTCCGAGAACGTAGCCAATTGGGGCAACAGTGCTGGATCGGATGATCCGGGGGTGAACACACCCGATGGAACGATCATCATCAGACCTGTCACGATCAACAATAGCCAAGCCGCTCGTTTGCTCCAGCGCAGGTCCATGTGGACGGGAAGACCTCCATGGACCTTCAAGACCTTGAAGGCGTCCTCGATCTGGTACTGGACAACCAGGACCAGCAGCGTGGCAAGCAGAACGATGATGCCCGGCAACATGACCTAGTGTGGCAGCTGTTCGCGCAGCAGACCGTACACCCAGGTTCCGGCCCAGGCGCTGAGGAAGGTCACGAAGATCACGGGAAAGCCCGCCCCGATCTGAGCGAAGAGCGGACCGGGACAAGCTCCCGTGATGGCCCAGCCCAGTCCAAAGGTGATGCCTCCATAGATCTGTCCCTTGTTGAACGTCTTGTCCGGGATGTGGATCTCCTCCCCATATATCGTTCGTGCCTTCAGGCGTTTGATGAGCAGCACGGAGAGCGCACCCACGACGACGGCCGTACCAATGACGCCATACATATGGAAGCTCTCGAAGCGGAACATTTCCTGGATGCGGAACCAGCTCACGATCTCGGCCTTCACAAAGACGATCCCGAACAGGATCCCCCATGCACTGTACTTCAGGTTGTACCACCAAGGGTGTTTCAGTTCGCTCTCGTTCACACACATGGAATCGAGCTCCCGCACGCCCAGATCTGAGATGGCGGCAGGGGTGTGTTGGAAGGTGTGCTGCATGGTGTTCAAAGGGTGAGGAGGTAGGGAAGAATGAACCAGGTCATGATGATACCGCCCACCATGAAGCTGATGGTCGCTATGAGGCTAGGCCATTGAAGGCTGCTTAGACCCATGATGGCGTGGCCACTGGTGCAGCCGCCGGCGTACCGCGTGCCGAAGCCAACCAGGAAGCCACCGACCACGAAGAAGATGAGGCCCCGAATGGTGAACAACTGCTCCCAGCTGAACAGCTCGGGTGGAAGCAGGCTACTATTATCCGTGATCCCCTTGCTTGTCAGGTATTCGGCAGTGGGCTTTGCCAACTCCACCGGCGCACCGGTCATCAGGAAGTGTCCTGCGATGAACGCGCCCACGATGATCCCACCAACAAAGAACAGGTTCCAGGATTCCTTCCGCCAATCATACTGAAAGAACTTGATGTTGGCGGGCATGCAGGCCGCGCATAGATGGCGTAGCGAGCTGCTGATGCCAAATGTCTTGTTGCCCACGAGCAACAGATAGGGTACAGTAAGCCCGATAAGGGCACCGGCCAGGTACCATGGCCAGGGTTGTTTGATGAGGTCGAGCATGATCTTGATGTGTTCGGTCGATCAGAGGTCGGAGGAAGCCCGGAACGATGTCCTTAAGAGCTTGCCCGGTGTTCTGTTCATTTCTTCAGCGTGCTTGGGCACACATAGTCGGTGCGTGGTACATCGGTTTCGGCGATGGCCTTGAATCCTCCCGCAACATCGATCACATTGTGGTACCCACGCGCTTTCAACATGCTCGCCGCGATCATGCTCCGGTAGCCACCCTGGCAGTGAACGTAGTTGGGCTCCTCCTTGCTGAAGGCGGCAAGGTGCTGGTTGATGTATTGCAGCGATGCGTGCCAGGCCCCGTCCACATGTTCGGCGAGGTACTCGCCGTCCTTGCGGACGTCCACTACACGGAGCTTGCTCGCTTGGAAGCGCTTGGCGAATTCCTCGGCAGAGATGCTCTCGATGGTATCCACTTCACGGCCGCTGGCCCTCCACGCCTCAATACCGCCCTTCAGGTAGCCGAACACGTTGTCATAACCCACGCGTGCCAACCGCGTCACCACCTCGTCCTCCATGCCTGCATCGGTCACCAGTAGAAGCGGGTGCTTCACGTCCGGTACCATGGCACCTACCCACGGCGCGAAGTCGCCTTTGATGCCGATGTTGATACTGCGGGGTATGAAGCCGTCCTTGAAAGTTTGCGCGCCACGCGTATCGAGCACGAGGGTGTTCTCGGTCTCGGCGACCAGTTCGAACTGTTCGGGGGTGAGCCCTCGCATGCCTTGCTTCTTTACGGTGTCCAGGCTGGGGATGTCTCCCTTGTTCATGGCCACGTTCTGGGGGAAGTAAGCCGGGGGTGGCAGAAGGCCGTCGGTCACCTCCTTGATGAAGATTTCCCTATCCGCTGCACGCAGTGCGTAGTTGGTCTGTTTCTGGTTGCCCAGTGTGTCCCAGGTCTCCTTGCTCATGTTCTTGCCACAAGCGCTTCCGGCTCCATGCGCAGGGTACACGATCACGTCGTTCGGGAGAGGCATGATCTTGTTGTGCAGGCTGTCGTACAGGTGGCTGGCCAGGTCCTCCTGCGTCAGGGATCCGGCCTTTTGTGCAAGGTCGGGGCGGCCGACATCACCGATGAACAGGGTGTCCCCAGTGAAAATGGCATGTGGTCTTCCCTTCTCATCCTTCAGAAGGTAGGTGGTGCTTTCCATGGTGTGCCCAGGTGTGTGCAGCACGGTGATCGTCACCTTGCCGACCTTCAGTACTTCACCATCGGTCGCGATGTGGGCGTCGAAGCTGGGGTTGGCATTGGGGCCATAGACAATGGGTGCATCGGTCTTCCGTGACAGGTCCAGATGACCGCTCACGAAGTCGGCGTGGAAGTGGGTCTCCAGCACGTACTTGATCTTGGCGCCGCTGCGTTCGGCACGCTCCAGGTAGGGCGCGGTCTCGCGCAGGGGGTCGATGATCACGGCCTCGCCGTCGCTCTCAATGTAATAGGCGCCCTGTGCCAGGCAGCCGGTATAGATCTGTTCGATGGTCATGTGTGGATCGTTCGTTTTCAAGTGAAGAGATCGTGTGCTCAAGCCAGATGTGACAGTTCGCGTCCGATGATGTAGATGCCCATTACGAGCACGAACCAACCGAAAGCCGGCTTGAGCTTTTCGTTGGAGATGTGTTTGCTGAGCAGGCTGCCGGCGATGATGCCACCAATGGCTATGGTCGAGAAGACCAATAGGAATTTCCAGTCGATGGCTTCATGACCGTTCAAATCACCGATGAAGCCGATGAGCGACTTGGCGGCGATGATGATCAGGGAGGTGCCCACAGCCTGTTTCATGGGCAGGCCGGCCAGCAGGACCAGGGCGGGGATGATCAGAAAACCCCCTCCCGCACCCACCAGGCCGGTGATGGTGCCCACCACGACGCCTTCGCCAAGTATCAGCGGATAGTTGAATCGCTTTTTCTTGGTAGGGTCGGGCTCCACCTTTGACCTTCCCTTGGTGATCATGCTGTAGGAAGCGGACAGCATTAAAAGCGCAAATAGGATCAGGATGCCGAGGCTCTTGGGGATGACCGAGCTTCCAATGGAGAAGAGCGGGTCGGGCAGCGCCGGCACCAGGAAGGCACGGGTGGCATATACGGTCAGTATGCTCGGAATGCCGAAGACGATGGCTGTACGCCAGTGGATGTTGCCTAAACGCATGTGGCTGAATGAGCCGATCAGACTGGTGAGACCAACAATGAACAAGGAGTAAGCCGTAGCCAATACCGCGTCCATGGAAAAGAGATAGACCAAGATCGGCACGGTGAGTATCGATCCACCTCCACCGATCAGGCCCAAGGAAAGGCCCATGATGATCGCACCGATGTATCCGAACACCTCCATGAACAGGTCAGAGTTTCTCGCAGCATCGTTCCAGGCATCCTATGATGCGCAGGAATTCGGGCTGCCTGATGAAATAGCGACTGAAGCGGCCATCCTTCTCGAAGTCCACCAGACCTCGGTCCCGCATCAGGGACAGGTGCTGGCTCAGAATGGCCTGTTCGATCCCGAGCATCTCCTGCATCTCTAGGTTGCAAAGTCGCTCGTGGCGCCCCAGCAGGTCTAGGATGGCCAGGCGTTGGGGATGTGCGGCAGTGCGGAGGAGCTCGCTGGCCTTCAACAGCCTGTTCTCACCGACGCGTTTGCCTAGAAGCATCTCGTTCATCGCGACGCAAAATTAAATAGCGATATGTCTATGTGTTGTGACTTACGTCACATGCCGCGCCTAGTCGACGACCTCAAGCAATGCAGCACCCAGGTTCTCCACCTGCCAGATTCTGATGCCCTCGAGCTGCCTCAGAGTGCTGAGGTCCGCGGGGCGGGTCCGTGCGATATGTGCAAGGAGCAGGTTGGGACAGAGCACCCCCGGGTTCAATTCCATGGAAGCGGCAAGCACATCCCGGCGCTCCTTCAAGCGTTTGAGCCGCCTTTCATAGTTCTCGTCCCGTTTGTAGCGTTTGGGTCGCTCCAGCTTTGGCCATTCCGCCTTCGGCAAGGCCAAAGCACGCTCGACTGCGGCCAGTATGGCAGTGCCATACCGATCCGAGTTCCGTTCTCCCAGACCCTTCACTTGGGCAAGTTCCTTGCGGTTGCTGGGAGGCGATGAACTCAGCTGGAGGAGCACCTCGTTACCCACGACCATGAACGGTGCGCGATCCACCTGCTCGGCCACGCCTTCACGCCATGCATGGACCTCTCGCAATACAGCCAATTCCTTGCCTTTCAATCGCTTGGCACCCTTGATCCGCAGGAAGCCTGGTCCCGCAGCCTCGTCCGACCGGTACGGGAGCTCTGTCAACAGCGCAAACTCCTCTTGGGCCCACGACCAACGTCCGAGCTTCTTCAAGACATTCTCCATGAGGTCGCGCAAGGCCAGGAGATGGGCCGTGTCCATTGCGGCGTACTCCTGCATGGCCAGTGGCAACGGGCGCTTGCTCCAATCTGCCTTCTGGAAGCGCTTGTCGAGCTCGACACCCGCATACTTTCTGAGCAAGGCCTGAAGCGATAGTTCCGGTTCGTTCATGAACTCGGCAGCGATGAGCGTATCGAAGATCTTGTTCACCCGGGCCCCATAGCTTCTTTTGATCAATCGCAGGTCGAAGTCGGCATCGTGGATCACGATCTCGGTCCCGGGATCGCTCCAAAGCGCGACCATGCCGTCCGTGTCTTTCACAGCGAACGGATCTACGAGATAGGTGCGTTCACGGTCGGACATCTGGATGAGACAGATGCGTTCATGGTATCGATGGAAGCTGGAAGCCTCCGTGTCCAAGGCGACCGATCGGGACCCGGCGAGGGTATGGACCGCTTCGCTCAGTGAACCATCGTCCTGAACCAATTGATGCATCTATTCGGACGTATCAGTTAGGAGCTGGACCAACGCAGCCATGTGTGCGAATAGGACGATGGGTACGATGACCGCCGGTAATAAGATGTACGGAGCGCGCGTGACCAAAATGAGCGGCTGGTCGAAGTTAAGCTGTTGCATGGGTGTTGGCAGACTCAACAGGGCTGTGCCTACCACGTTGAGCAGCAGGAACATGGCTATGATGTTCCAAGCGATCATAAGCGCTCGGGGCAGCGGCCTTTGCAGCCGATAGGCCAGCAGGAAAGCGGCGCTGATCCCGGAAAGGATGTCCCAGTTCGTGCCGGACCAAGTGATCTGCTCGGGCACCAGACCACTTGACCAGGCCTCGTGAAGGAATACCTCTATCGGTACCCGCAGTACATGGATCGTTAATAGGCACACCATATCGAAGCCGCTTGACCATTTCCGGTATCGTGGGAGGATCGGCATGAACAGTATGGCTACCAAGGGCGGTCCAAGAGCGAGCAAAGGCCTGGGTGGTAGTTCATCCAGCACTTGGTAGAAGCCGCTTTCGGCAAGAGTGACCTGCACCACGGACCAGGCGACCAGCACGATGAGCAGCAGAGTGGACCGGGTGGCCCGGTGCACGAAGAACAGCGCCCAGGCCAGTGCAAAGTAGAAGAGCAGGTCGGCGTAGAAGGGCATCCTGTTCGGTCAGCACACGACCTTTTCGATGTACCGGGAATTCATGACCCCCAAAGTTGCCATATAGTCCGGCGCAAAATCCACCAGATCGCCCACTTTGTATCGGGCCGGGTTGGTTCCCAGGTCAAGCACCAGCATGTCCGAGCTCGCCTCGAGGATCTTTACGCGATCGTCCATGGGGGTCAGGTGGCTCGGATCAACGTCCAATAAGCCCATGTCCAAAATGGCCCTATAGCTCGTTCTGCCGAGGTCACGTTCGTCGAATCTGGGCTTCTCCCCCGCCACGTTGACGCCTTGCTCACCGATGGGTATCATAGGCTTCTCAGAGAGCTCGATGATCTCCGCATGGAGGCGGAATACGTCATTGCGCATACCCTTGATGGTTCCGTTGGTGAACAGGTCCTTGCCGAAGAACAGGGCCTCGCCCACCCGGAAATGATTCAAGCCCTTAGGGAGCTGTTTCTTCAGCAATAAAGGGATCGTGACCGTGGTTCCAGCGGTCACCCATCGGATCTCTTTGTTGAACTTGGCCTCGATCAGCTGTTTGTAAAGGCACAGTTGGATCATTTTGTCCTGTGTGGGCATGATGCCGTTCAGGCAGTTCAGGTTGGTGCCCAGCCCGATGATGCTGATGGACGGCAGTTCGAAGACCTGGGCGTAGAAGTCCATGAGCTCATCGCCCATGACCCCCTCGCGCAGGTCGCCCATCTCCACCATGATGATGACCTTGTGGTCTCGGCCTTGTTCCACAGCCTCCCTGCTGAGCGATCGGATTGTTGTGAGGTCGCTGTTGAAGCTGACATCGGCATACCGGATCACACTGGGAATGGCCCTTTTGGCGGGTGGCTTGATGTACACGGTCTGTACTTCAGGGGCCAACTTCTTGATGGCTTTCAGGTTGCTGATGCGGGTGTCGTGCATCTCCTGCACACCGAGCGCGATCAATTCCTTCAAGTAGGCTTCGTGGCCGCATAGCAGCTTGGTCACGATGCCCCATTCCATGCCGTGCTTGGCGAACAGCTCGCTCAGGAAACGGTGGTTGTGGCGGAGGCGCTTGCGGTGCAGTTCCAAAAAGGCCATTGTTCAGGGGTGGTGGGTGTCCACGACCACCCGGGGGATGTCGTGCGGGAGCCGGGTGAGGAGTTCGTAGTTCAGCTGGTCGCTGAGCTCGCCGAAGGAGGAGACGCTGATGCTGCGCTCGCCCTGTGTGCCGATCAGCACCACTTCGTCGCCCTTCTCCACACCCTCGATGCCGGTGACGTCGATGGTGATGCAGTTCATGTTCACGATGCCCCGCACCGGGGCCAGTTGTCCGCGCACCAGCACTTGCCCGCTGTTGCTCAGGCTGCGTGCGTAGCCGTAGGCGTAACCCACAGGCACCACGGCCAGGCGCAGGTCCCCTTGGGCGAAGTAGGAGGTGCCATAGCCGACGAAGTTGCCCTCCTGCACGTTGGACAGGCTCATGATGCGGCTACGCCAGCGGATCACGCGGTGCAACGGGTCCGTGGGGATGTTGTGCAGCTTGCGGAAGCGCACCTCGGTCTCGCGGTTCGGCCAGAAGCCGTATTGCAGGATGCCCACGCGCGCCATGTCCAGCAGCATGTCGGGCTCATTGAGCACCCCCGCCGAGCAGGCCACGTGCCGCAGCCCGGTGTCCTGGCCGCTGGCGTCGGCGATGTCCAGGGCCACCCGGAAGCGCTCCTTCTGCTCCTGCACCCGGAAGGCGTTGGCCCGGCTTTCGGCACCGGCCAGGTGGGTGCTGATGCCCATGAGTTGGAGGGCGTCCGTGCAGGAGGCTGTCCATTTCAGCACCCCCGCCAGGTCCTCCGGGGGGAAGCCGGTGCGGTGCATGCCGGTCTCGATCTCCAGGTGCACGCGGGCGGTGCGGCCCTGCCCTCGGGCTGTCTGTACGGCATCCACAAGGCGTTGTCGTTCGAACACATTGAATTCGATCCCCTGCTCCACGGCCCACGCCAGGGCGTCATCGTCCACATCACCCATGATGT
>JAGQVN010000326.1 GCA_020437905.1 Flavobacteriales bacterium | reverse complement strand
GAGGAATTGAAGGGTTCGCTGTGGACCACGGATATCGAACACGAGGGCATCCACATCCATCCGTTGCCGCAGCTCTATCCCACCGTTCTGTTCAAGCGTCCACTGAATTCACTTTGGGAGAAGATCGCCTACCGTTTCTGGTCCGTGGTATTGCCACTATTCTGTTCCGGCAATCCCTTGGACAAAATGGTCCTTTGGCGCGGACAATTGCTGCGCAAGGCGAGTGCCTTGATCAGGGAGCATGGCATTGGGCATGTGATCGTGACCGGCGCTCCTTTTCGAGGGATGGCCATCGCCCTGGAACTGAAAAAGCGGCATCATGTACGCTTGGTGTGCGACTTCCGCGACCCCTGGACCTGGCTGGAAAGCGCCTACGGGCAATCCCGGCTTTCCCCCGAACGCATGGATCATGAACGTAATCTTGAGCGCAGCGTGGTCGAAGGATGCGACCTGTGCATCTCTCCGCACCCCAGCGTGATCGACCACCTGCAGCGCGCGTATCCTGAGCATGCCGCGAAGTGCGTGCGTGTGCCCCATGCCATCGACCCGGACGAGCTGGGCGAGGTCACAACGGACAAAGATCCGGACCGGCTGCGCTTCATCTACGCCGGTTCGATGTATGGCGCTGAAGAAGCGGAACGCTATTTCGATAGCTTGCTGGAAGGATTGCGGAAGCTTCAGGAGATCGACGCCGGGACCGCCGCACGCTTTGTCCTGGACCTGTACATCACGGGGCATGGCACCGAGCTGTACAAGCGGAAAGTGGAACAGCAAGGACTGCAGCAGCTGGTCCACTTCCACGCTCCGATACCGGCACGGGAGCTGTTCCCGTTGGTCGCCAAGGCGCACGGCGTGCTCATCTTCATCCCCAGTTTCAACAAGGACCTGCTCGGCACCAAGTTCACCGAGATCTTCTACCTGCGCATACCCGTGATCCATGTGGGGGATGAAGGAGAAGTGAGCCGGTACATCAAGGACCACCAACTGGGCCGGTCGATCCGGGTGGAAAACCTGGCCGCTGAGCTGCCCGAGCTGCTGCAGCACTTCGATAGGCTGCAGATCGACACCGGGCACGACCTGAGCCATCACCTGCTGGACCACATCACGCAGGAGTTCCTGGACCGCGTGCTGCTGATCGACGGGGCACGGAGCGACAAAAGCTGAACAGTGCGGCGTGGTACATTCGGCAAGCCATGAAAGGGCTCGGTTCCTACTTCGATGAAAGCTGCGTCCGGCACGGGGCACGGACCGCCCTTGTGATCGATGGGCGGTCCTACACCTACGCCGAGCTGGACCGGGCCGCCGACGTGATCGCGGACCGGCTGCATCGCGAGATCGAAGGCGGTGAGATCGTCGCTTTCACCTGCCGGAAACAGTTCAGCACCTATGCTTCCTTGCTGGGCATCCTGCGGGCGGGTAAAGCCTACCTGCCCGTACGCCACGAGGATCCGCGCACAGCGATGATCCTGGAGCAAGCCGGCGTACAGGTGCTCCTTGGCGGGGAAGAGGAGGCCAAACCCCTTGTCACCGGTGACATCACGTGGATCGATACCGCGATCGACGGAAGCGACGACAGCAAGGCGCCGATCGAAGGCACCGAGCTGCAACGGTCCGAACTGGCCTACCTCTTGTTCACCTCGGGAAGCACGGGGATCCCCAAGGGAGTTCCGATCGGCCATGCGCAAGCGACCGCCTATGTGGACCATGTGCTTAAGCTGCTGGACCCCAGCCCTTCGGACCGGGCCTCGCAGTTCTTCGACCTGACCTTTGACCTGAGCGTCCATGACCTCTTTGTGACCTGGGCTGCAGGAGCCGCGCTCTGCGTCCCGGCACCGAAGGACCTGCTGAAACCGGCCCAGTTCCTGCGCAATGAGCGCATCAGCATGCATTTCTCGGTGCCCAGCCTGGCCGTGCTCATGGAGCGCAGCGGACAGCTCCGACCGGACACCTTTCCGGATCTGCGCACAAGCGCTTTCTGCGGCGAGGCGCTGCCGATCACGCTGGCCGATAATTGGCGT
This sequence comes from Flavobacteriales bacterium, assembly GCA_020437905.1. Classification (GTDB taxonomy): domain Bacteria; phylum Bacteroidota; class Bacteroidia; order Flavobacteriales_F; family PHOS-HE28; genus PHOS-HE28. The sequence continues at coordinate 213 of JAGQVN010000326.1, read as the reverse complement.
CTGGCTGCACCGAACGCCAGGATCTGGAATCTCTATGGCCCGACCGAGACCACGATCGCCATCATGAGCATGGAGCTTGGCGGACCGATCCCTGGACATGCCGGGATCGTGAGCATAGGCACGCCCTTTCCAGGTCATGCTGCGTCGGTCGTTGATGATGTTGGCTTGCCCGCTGACGAGGGTGAACTGATCGCGAGCGGACCTCAGGTCGCT
>JAGQVN010000325.1 GCA_020437905.1 Flavobacteriales bacterium | reverse complement strand
ATCGGAGGATGCGGCAGCCTCGATCTCCAAGCGTTCCTGTTCCACCAACACATAGGGCACCAGATTGCGCAGGCTTCCTTCCAGCGCGATCCGGCTTCCCTGCACATCTGCGTGCATGCCCACCAGGCGCACATCCGCTCCGTTCAGCACCAGCTCAGCGTGCAGGTCGGTGACCCTGTGCCGGATCCCTTTCATCTTGATCGCCGCCTTGTCCAGGGTGGCGGTACCGCTCAGCCGCAACTGGCGCATCTCCCTGACCCCATAGCGCCCCGGTTCCGAAAAGGGACCGTCGAACTTCAGATCGGCCCGTAAACGGCCTTCGGCCTGTTCCAAGGTGTCGATCTGAGCAAAGCGCAACAGGTCGCCGAAGGCAAGGTCTGCTTTCAACCCGCCTTTGATCGAACCCTTGGATCCCGCGCGCAGTTCCAGATCGGCTTTCAGCGAGCCGCTGCCTGTCGAGGCTTTCAGTTCCCGGATCACGAGCTTCTCGAGGTCACCCTGACCGTTGATCGTGGCCTCCAGCCAACCGTGAACGCCCTTGAAGGTGGTCCCGCTCCCCTGTTCCGAGAAGCGTGCTGCCCGCAGCGCAAGATCCACTTGTAGCGTGGGACGCAACCCTTCTCCAATAGTGCCGCTGTAGTGAATGACCACGTCACTTTCGCCGGCCATGCCGTAGCGCTTCAGGGGATCGGTCAGCGATCGGGGCAATTGGGCGAAGAGGGTCTCCAGTTCGATCCGGTCACCAGCGGCCCGCAGGTCGATGTGGGTCCCCCGATCGTCAGGAGAGACGCTGAGCGTGGTGGTAAGCGACATGCCGTCGGCCTTCACCTCGCCGTTGGTGATCCGGAATGGTGCATCGCCCGCTCCCAGATCCATGTGCAGGTCCACCTCCGTGCGTCGCTGGGCAAGCAGCGAGCTGCCGTGCTGGGACCAATCGAGCAGCTCCACGTCCCCGGCCGCATGCAGCGTGTTGAGGGAGCCACTGAAACTTCCGCTGAGCGCCAAGCTTTGCGCATGGAACTTCAGATCGAGCACATTGCCCTCATGTCGGTACCGAAGGAACAGGTCCTCGAAACTGATCATGCGCAGGTCGATCGCCGTGGTCTCCGCGGTGCTATCGGAGCCCCATATCGTGTAGTTGGCTAGGCCGTCCGCGTTGTGGCGCGGGTAGGCGACCACCCGGTCGGCATGGATGTGGTCGATCGTGTAGCTGCCACCGAACAGGTCGAACAAGGCGAATTCCAGGTAGAGATCCTGAGCGTGCAATAAGGTATCCGCCAGGGTACTGCCTGGATAGGCCTCCTGGACCAGAACGTTGTGCAAATGCAGTGATGCGTTGGGAAAACGACGGATCAGCGTGAGGTCGATGTCCTGCACCGATACCGGTGCGTTCAGGTGGGCGTTCACCGCAGTGATCAACCGCGCCTTCACCTCGTCCTCGTAGGCCACGCCTACCGCCATGAGCAGCATGATCCCGGTCGCCAACGCGATGAGCGGGTACAGCATGTAGTTGCGCAGGCGATGCAACATGGCGGCTAAAAGTACCGGGGGTGTCAGCCTGTTCCGGGGCTCTTCCCGGCCGGTCGTCCACAACCCGGTGTTATCGGACCAATAACGTGCCAGAAGGGGCTGGGCGTGTGCGGTTCATCATCGAAGACGACAATGAGCGCAGCGGCAGGCGCTGCGTGTCGCTGTCCCGGCCCATCCCGCTACCTTTGCCGCCGCTTTCCTGGCCCCATAGTTCAATGGATAGAATAGGAGTTTCCTAAACTCTAGATCCAGGTTCGATTCCTGGTGGGGCTACCGATCTTCTTCAGCCGACACGAGGACCCGCACGTACGGTCGGGTCCCAACAAGGCGTCATTCCGCGAACCATGATCGAGCACGAAGGCACGCTGATCAGTGAAGAGCTGCTGGAGAAGCGCTTCGTGTGCGACCTGAACGCCTGCCAGGGTGCTTGCTGCGAGCAAGGGGATAGCGGTGCCCCGCTCGAAGTGGAGGAGGCACGCCTGATCAAGAAGCACTATGCGGAGCTGGAGCCGTACATGACCGACCGCGGACGAAGAGCCGTGGCGGAACAGGGCACCAGCGTGGTGGACCTGGATGGAGAGCTGGTGACGCCCCTGGTGCAGGAGTATGCGGAGTGCGCGTTCGCGAAGAAGGACGAACGCGGCATTTGGCAATGCGGCATCGAGCGGGCGTACAACGAGGGCAAGGTGCCCTTCAACAAGCCGATCAGCTGTCACTTGTACCCGATCCGTGTGACCAAGCTGAAACACCACGACGCGCTGAACTACCACGAGTGGCCCATCTGTGCCCCGGCCTGCGACTGCGGAGCCAAGCTCGATGTGCCCGTGTTCCGCTTTCTGCGGAAGAGCCTCGAACGCGTGTACGGAACGACCTGGTTCGCGGGTCTTGAACAGATCTACGCGGAGTGGGTCAAGCAGCGTGCGCGCGGTCGTTGATCCCACGATGAACTCTTCTTTTAGCGAGCGTGCGGCCTCACTCGAAGTGACCTGGATCGTTTGATCGACAGGGCTTCCAAGAGGTCGTCGGTCCGTTGCGGTACGATCGGCAAGGGCTTGAAAGCGTGTTGATCGATCGTTGGTTTCTTTTCCTTGCAGAAGTCGCACATGGATCAATGTCACGGCTGACGCTACGCACCGGGCGGTGTTAAAAACTTAGGGATCATCGTCCCGTTTTTCACTTGATGTTGGGAGGGTCGGAAGCCACCTTTGTAAGCCCGAGGCCGAGCCACCTCGATCGACCAAGGGAACCTTTTTCAAGACGAAGAATGCCAAAAAACGGGCAGGGATGCCCACTAGGAAACCTTTGCCCCAAGTGGGCTGAAAAGAACAGATAGCGACCATGCCCACCACGAAAGGAACCAGCCAGATCAGCTTGGATGAAGTCTTACCGGCCAACACCGCCATGGAGAACGAACCGCTCCTGAAAGAGAACAAGGACCGCTTCGTCCTTTTCCCCATCCAGCACGATGATATCTGGCAGTTCTATAAAAAGCATGAGGCCAGCTTCTGGACCGCCGAGGAGATCGACCTCCATGCCGACCTGGTGGATTGGAACGAGAAGCTGAACGACGACGAGCGCTACTTCATCAAGCATGTGCTCGCCTTCTTCGCCGCCAGCGATGGCATCGTGAACGAGAACCTCGCCGAGAACTTCCTGCATGAGGTGCAATACACCGAGGCACGCTTCTTCTACGGCTTCCAGATCGCCATCGAGAACATCCACAGCGAGACGTACAGCCTGCTGATCGACACCTACATCAAGGACCCTCAGGAGAAGGACAAGCTCTTCCATGCCATGGAGAGCCTGGACTGTGTGAAGAAAAAGGCCGAGTGGGCCCTGAACTGGATCGAGAAGGGCGACTTCGCCGAGCGACTGGTAGCCTTCGCAGCGGTCGAAGGCATCTTCTTCAGCGGCAGCTTCTGCAGCATCTTCTGGTTGAAGAAGCGGGGTCTCATGCCCGGGCTCAGCTTCAGCAATGAACTGATCAGCCGTGATGAGGGACTGCACTGCGACTTCGCCTGCCTGCTGTATACCCGTCACCTGGTGAACAAACTGGACAAGAAGGTGGTGGAAAAGATCATCACCGACGCGGTGGAGATCGAGAAGGAGTTCGTGACCGATGCCCTGCCGGTGAACCTGATCGGTATGAACGCCAAGCTGATGCAGCAATACATCGAATTCGTGGCCGACCGGCTGCTCATGGAGCTTGGCAACGACAAGGTGTACAATGCCACCAACCCCTTCGACTTCATGGAGATGATCAGCCTGCAGGGCAAGACCAACTTCTTTGAGAAGCGCGTGGGCGACTACCAGAAAGCTGGTGTAATGAACAAGGACAAGGAGGACAAGTCGTTCACCTTGAACGCCGACTTCTGAACAGGAAGCACGGTACTGCGGGAGCAGCAACGAACAGGAACAGCATTGAACAATACCTAAAAGAAGCGATCAACACATGTACGTCATCAAGCGCGACGGACGCCGGGAGGCGGTGAAGTTCGACAAGATCACCGCCCGCGTGAAGAAGCTTTGCTACGGGTTGGACCCGATGGTGGAGGCCACGCAAATGACCCTCAAGGTGATCGAGGGGATCTACGACGGGGTCACCACCTCCGAACTGGACAACCTGGCCGCCGAAGTGGCCGCCACCCTGACCGTGAAACATCCGGACTATGCCCTGCTGGCCAGCCGGATCGCGGTGAGCAACCTGCACAAGAACACGAAGAAGTCCTTCAGCGAGACCATGCAGGACCTCTACGACTATGTCGACCCGAAGACCGGTGAGCGCGCCTCCCTGCTCGCCGAGGACGTGCATCAGATCATCCAGAAGAACGCCGAGTTCCTGGACAGCACCATCATTTACGACCGGGACTTCACCTACGACTTCTTCGGCTTCAAGACCCTGGAGCGCAGCTACCTGCTGAAGCTCGATGGCAAGGTGGTCGAGCGGCCACAGCACATGCTGATGCGCGTGGCCGTGGGCATTCACAAGGACGACCTGGAGAGCGTGGTGCAGACGTACAACGACCTGAGCCAGGGATGGTACACCCACGCGACCCCGACCCTGTTCAATGCCGGGACCCCGAAGCCGCAGATGAGCAGTTGCTTCCTGCTGCAGCTCAAGGAGGACAGCATCAGCGGTATCTACGACACCCTCAAGCAGTGCGCCCAGATCAGCCAGAGCGCCGGGGGCATCGGCCTGAACGTGCACAACCTGCGCGCCAAGGGCAGCTACATCAAAGGCACCAACGGTACCAGCAACGGCATCGTACCCATGCTGCGTGTGTTCAACGACACGGCCCGCTATGTGGACCAAGGCGGCGGGAAGCGCAAAGGCAGCTTCGCCGTGTACCTGGAGCCCTGGCACGCCGACGTGGAGGACTTCCTGGAGCTGAAGAAGAACCACGGCAAGGAAGAGATGCGCGCGCGCGACCTGTTCTATGCCATGTGGATCCCCGACCTGTTCATGAAGCGCGTGGAGCAGAACGGCGACTGGACCCTGATGTGTCCGAACGAGTGTCCGGGTCTCCCCGATACCTGGGGCGAGGAGTTCGAGCAGCTCTATGAGAAGTACGAAAGCGAAGGACGCGGCCGCAAGACCATCAAGGCACAGGACCTCTGGTTCCAGATCCTGGAAAGCCAGATCGAGACCGGCACGCCCTACATCCTGTTCAAGGATGCGGCCAATGGCAAGAGCAACCAGCAGAACCTGGGCACCATCAAGAGCAGCAACCTCTGTACGGAGATCATCGAGTACACCAGCCCCGATGAGGTGGCTGTGTGTAACCTCGGTTCCATCGCGCTGCCCAAGTTCGTCACCAAAGGCAAGTTCGACCACAACAAGCTTTTTGAGGTCACCTACCGGCTGACCAAGAACCTCAACCGGGTCATCGACCAGAACTACTACCCGATCCCCGAGGCGCGTCGCAGCAACATGCGTCACCGCCCCATCGGCATCGGCGTTCAGGGGCTTGCGGATGCCTTCATCAAGATGCGCTATCCCTTCGATAGTGTGGAGGCCAAGGTGCTGAACCGGGAGGTCTTCGAGACCATCTACTACGCCTCCATGACCGCGAGCAAGGACCTCGCCAAGGAGGAGGGCGCATACGAGACCTACGAAGGCTCGCCCATCAGCAAGGGCCAGTTCCAGTTCGATCTCTGGGGCGTGAAGCCCAGCGATCGGTGGGAGTGGGATGTGTTGCGCCAGGAGATCAAGGAGCACGGTGTTCGTAACAGCCTCCTGTTGGCACCGATGCCCACGGCCAGCACCGCCCAGATCCTGGGCAATAACGAATGCTTCGAGCCTTACACCAGCAACATTTACACGCGTCGCGTGCTCAGCGGCGAGTTCATCGTGGTGAACAAGTACCTGCTGCGCGACCTGGTGAAGCTGGGCATGTGGGACGAGGACCTGAAGCAGAAGATCGTCGCTGCGAACGGTTCCGTGCAGAACATCCCGGAGATCCCCCAGAACCTCAAGGACCTGTACAAGACCGCATACGAGATCAGCCAGAAGGTCATCATCGACCTGGCCGCCGACCGCGGGGCCTTCATCTGCCAGAGCCAGAGCCTGAACCTCTTCATGGAGAACCCCAACTTCGCGAAGATGACCAGCATGCATTTCTACAGCTGGAAGGCCGGCCTGAAGACGGGCATGTACTACCTGCGCTCCAAGGCCGCCACCGACGCGATCAAGTTCACCTTGGACAAGAGCAAGATGGCCAAAGTTGACGCCAACGGGGAGAAGGCGCCCAAGATGGAAATGGCCATGGCCAACGGCCAGTCCACCGCAGCGAAGGCCATGCCCGCCGATGCCGCCGATCAGATCGCCTGTTCCCTGGACGATCCGGATGGCTGCGAGATGTGCAGCGGGTAGGACCGTAAGCATTGTGGAGTGAAAGGGGGCGGTGGTTGGGCCGCCCTTTTTCATTCCTGACCTGGGACGAACGCTGTCATTCCGCTTCTGGGACATAGTTTGCTATTGGCCCATAGGATGTCCAACTTGAGGTCCACACCATGACCGACCTCAACCAGACCTTGGAGACCAGCGTGGCGCGCATCACACGCACAGGCCCGGTGCTCGTCGAAACCTATTTCAAACCGGATGCACCCGTGGATCCCGCCGGCATCATGGAGAACATTGCACTTCGCACCCGCATGTGCCAAGGGCGCGCACACGTCATGCTCACGGTGATCGACGGCGACCGCGAACTGGACCCCCAGGTCATGCGCACCGATTTCTTCCGCCTGCCTGAGGATCGTGCCGTGATACATGCCATTGCGCTGGTGCTCGACGGCGACCTGCTGCCCACCGTGGCCAACATGTACTTCGCTTACTTCCCCCAGACCTTCAAGACCGCCGTGTTCAACAATGAGCGGGACGCGAGGATATGGTTGGCGGAAGCGGCGGCGGGGATATCCTCGTAGCCCCGTTGCCAAGGGGTACGGAAGTCGCGTACTTTGGGCCCATGGCCGCTGCCTTACGTGTCTTGATCGCCGACCCCGACGACCTGGTCGCCGAGGGCATGCGCGTGCGGCTGGCCCAATGCGGAGGGCACGAACTGGTGGCGCACGCACATCACGGAAAGGAGGCCCTGGACCTGATCCCAAGTAGCCTGCCCGATCTAATTCTATTGGAGGTCTCCATGCCGGTGATGGATGGCATCGATACCATGCGGGCCATCCATCAAGCCCATCCTGAGCAGCTTGTGCTGGCCCATTCCGCATTGACCGAGATCGAATACGTCAACAGCATGTTGGTGGAAGGAGCTGCAGGCTACCTCCTGAAAGGGGGGGCGGTCCCTGAACTTCAAGAGGCCATTGACCAGGTCATGGCCGGTGAACGGTATCTCAGCCCAGCGGTCCGGGATAGCATCGAGACCGGATACGCGTATACGGACAAGCGACCGGATGGCGAGTACGTGGGCCTCACCGAGCGGGAACGCGAGATCATCCGGCTGATCGCCATGGAGAAGACCAACGGTGAGATCGCGGCGACGCTGTTCATCAGCGAGGACACGGTGAAGACCCACCGCAAGCGCCTGATGACCAAGTTGAACGTACGCAGCGCGGCCGGTCTGGTGAAGTACGCCATCGATCGGCGCTGGGTGTAGGCCCGGATCACGCGAACAGAATGCCCACTTCTGGGTATTGATGGACCTGCCCGGTCATGGGACCTTTGTCCTGTTCAATACTTGGGAACCATGAAGACCACACGGGAACGCACCTTCGAAGCACTGGCGCTCACCGCCCTGTTGATGCTTTTCGCGCTCTTATTGTACGCCGCACCCCTTGCTGCAGCCGACCGGCCCGAGCAGTTGCGCATCATGGGTTGGCTCCATGTGGACGACCGCAACGTGGAGGACGTGGTGTTGGTCGTCGAACTGGAGAACGATCTGTGCCTGGAAGCCATCGTACACCCCAGCGGACGGTTCGAGTTCGAGGTCCCTCTGGATGCCAAGGCCCGGTTGGTGTTCATCAAGCCGGGACACCTGCAAAAGGAGATCACGCTGGACACCCGCAACGCCATGTTGACGGATCGTGCTGTGCGGATCAACCGGAAGGTGAAGTTCGATGTGCAGCTGGAAGCCCAGGAAAAGCGTCCTGACCGCGCCTACGAGCGTCCTGTTGGCTCCATAGCCTTCGTGAACGGGTCCGGGTTGATGAAGGTGTGGTACGATCCACACCTGGTAGCTGCACAAGGGCAATGATGCCCCGTGGTCAGGGGGCGGTCAGCTGTATCGCGGGCTCCTTGCCCTGTCCTACCCCCTTCTTCCAGACCGCGTCCACCACCATGCGCTGCAGGGCTTCGGTCAGGTGCAATGGGTCCCGCCATAGTTCGCGGTCCGAAGGGAACGATCCGGGCTGGTCGAGGTCCATGTATCGGCCGATGCTCGAAAGACGTTCGTTGTAAGCCTCGCGCTCCCGGTCAAGGCCCGCCTGCAGGTATATCTCCCGGAGCTGGGGATGTACTGGGTACTGCACCAGAAGCAGGTCGATGCCCTGGTCCTCGCAGTGGACGGCGATCTCCTCCAGCACCGTGTAGATGGCTTCATTCACTGCGAAGTGGGCCAGTTCCTTCCGTGCCTTGTTGGCCACTTTTTCCCAGTGGTCCTCCGGCAGTTCATCATACGCGAGCAGCAACGGGGCAAGCGAAGCGATCAGGTTCAGGGCGGTGGCCTCCAGGACCCGGCGATTGGTCAGGTAAAGCAACGCCGATCCGGCAAGTGCATGGGGTTCCTGGAACAGGTCACCCTTCATGTCGTCGTTCATGCGGAGGAACGAGACCTGGATCACGACCTCCTTCAGGTCGGCCAGGCTGTCCGCGTAGAAGAACAGGTCACGGATCGTCCGGTAATTCCCTCCCGGCACGCCAAAATTGAAGTACCGTTCCCCGGATCTTCGTTCCAGATGGTCCAAGTCGAATCGGGAAAGACGTGAATCGCCAAGGAGGATCCGGTCGGCAGGGTCGCGCCTGAATTCAAGCAGTTTCCACATCAGGTTGCTGAAGGGCATGGTCCGACCGCTTTGGTTCAAGTTCTTCCGCTTCAGTTGCTCCGGTATCGGACCACCGGTGTGGAACATCGCGTACGGATCGACCAGGTACACGAGCCCAAGGACAACGATGAACGGGAGCGCGATCAGGAACAGTCGGAAGGCACTTCGTCGGAGTTCCATCAGAACTGGAAATAGATGAACTGCACCGATCTATAGTAAGCGCCGAAGAAGATCATGCTCCCAACAAGGCCATAATAGATGGACCAGCGCTGCCAGCTTGGGCGCCGCGCCAAGATGCCGTTGACCCCTCCCGGCATGCCTTGCAGGATATCCACCAGGATGAGCATCGCGATGGACCCCATGGCCAGGACCATCTCGCTGCGCACTGTTCCCAAAAAGGGGGCGTACAGGTCCCTCGCGGCGTCGCCGAGGAACCCACTTATCCCCACCGTGGCCCCTTTCAGGATCGACAAGGCATCACCAAGATGATCGGCCCGGAAGAACACCCAACCCACCAGCACGAGGAACAACGTGAAGGTCATGTGTAGCGCATCGTTCAGCACAGGAACGCGTTGCAAGCCGAGGGCCCTTCCCGCTTGTTCCTGCAAGCCCTTGGTCACATTGGCACCGATGAGGTAGGCGCCGTGCAGGGCTCCCCATATCACGAACGTCCAGTTGGCACCATGCCAGATACCGCTCAGCACGAACGTGATGAACAGGTTGTAGTACCAGCGCCATTTCACCTTCCGGTTACCGCCCAGGGGGATGTACACATAATCCCGGAACCAGGTGCTGAGGCTGATGTGCCAACGCCGCCAGAACTCGGAGATGCTCTTGCTGAAGTACGGGCTGCGGAAATTGCGCATCAGGTCGACCCCCATCACCCGGGCGCCACCGATCGCAATGTCGCTGTATCCGCTGAAATCGCAGTAGATCTGGATGGCGAACAGGAGCGTGGCGAGGATGTATGCCGGTCCTTCGTGCTGCCCAGGGCTGTTGTATACATGATCGACCATGGGGGCCACGCGGTCAGCGATCATCACCTTCTTGAACATCCCCCAGGCCATCAATTTCAGTCCGCTTGCGGTTCGCGCATGATCGTACGTGATCCGCTTCTTGAACTGATGGAGCAGGCTTTGGGCACGCTCGATGGGTCCCGCGACCAATTGCGGGAAATAGCATACATACAGCATGTAGATGCCGAAGTGCCGCTCGGGCTTCATCCGTCCCCAGTACACATCGATCGAATAGCTCATGGTCTGGAAGGTGTAGAAGCTGATGCCCACGGGTAACAGCACCTCCAGCATGGGCACGGGATAGTTCCACCCGATCAGTTCGGCCAGCAGCCGCACATTCCCGTTCAGGAAGTTGAAGTACTTGAAACTGAACAGGAGCCCGAGATTGCTGACCAGGCTCACGAGCAGGAAGGGTAGTCGATCGCGCTTGGTCTCGCGCCGGCCCATTTGCCAGGCCACCCAATAGTCCACGACACCGGAAAAGAGGATGAGCACTACGTACTCTGCCCGCCAGCTCATGTAGAAGAACAGGCTGGCGGCCAGGAGCAACATCCAGCGGAACCGGTGCCGGATCGCGAAAAAGGCCAGCACGACCACCGCGTAGAAGACCAGAAAGCGGATGGAGTTGAAGGCCATGACCGTTCGGGTCCTGGATCCGTGGACCGGCGCGAAAATAGAGGACCTTGGCAGGCCGCGAAAGGGCTGGAAAATGGAGCAAGGCTCCTCCTCAAGGCTGAACGTCCTACTTGAACGCCGGGATACCCGTCACCTCCGCGCCGATGATCACTTCCAGAGCACGACCATGCGCATTGCTCGGCTCGATCGGAAGCGGCTTTCCAATTGCACCAGGTAGGCGCCAGGGGAAAGCGCTCCTGTCGGGAGCGTGGTTGGTCCATTGGCGTGACCCCGATAAAGCTCCTTTCCCATCAGATCGGTCACGCGCCACAAAAAAGGCTCTGTCGGACCCTCCACCTGTACACCCTGCCCAGCAGCGACCGGTACCGGGAAAAGGGAGAACAGCAATGGATCACGATCATGGCCCAAGGCAGTACTTAGATCGCCATATCGCGCGAGGAAGCCATCTGCGATGGTCCCTGTTGCGGTGCACGACGGAAGTGTTCCATTCGGGTCCAGATCCAGGCCTTGGCCCAGGAAGATCCCGCTGATCATCGCATCCCCATTGTCGGCAGCGGCCACACGGTACGCCTGTGTGAGTTCCGTGCTGTTCATCGCAAAGGCATCCAACAGTGTGCCGTCGCTTCCAAAGCGTGCAGCGTATCCTCCGTAGGTCCCTGTCCGGTGGATCCACGGACCTCCGATCCCGATCTGCAAGCTATCGGCCAGGAACCGACCGACCCCCACGATCTCATCGCTCGCGCTGCGATCCAGGGAAAGCCCTTCACCTCCGTAGTTGCCTGAGCCGCTGAGCGGAACGAACCATTCAAGCTCTCCAAGCGCTGTATACTTGATAACGAACGCGGCCGTATCTGAAACAAGCCATTGGCCGGGCCCCAGGTCCATGTCTACATCTCCGCCGATCAGAAAGCCGGTTGCCACCACGCCGCCGTCGGTGGTGCCTGTCAAGTTGTAGATACCGCTACCAGAACCGGTTAACCCAGAACCTGCGGCGCCACCCCAACGGAATGTTCCGTCCGGTTGGTAGCTGGCCAGGAACAAGTGTTGCCGACCGTTCGGCGCATGGACCAGGAACTGCCCGGGACCTGGGTCAAGGTCGACATCCACGCTCTCGATGATCCCCGCAATGGTCGCATTGCCATTGGTGTCCACTGCAACACCCTGGGCTCCTTCGAAGTTCGCTGATCCCCCGATGCGGAAGCTCCAATGATAAATGCCATTGCCACTGTATTTCGCCAGAAAGGCATTCCCATCCGTTTGATCGAAGGAGAACAGCTCCGAAACACCTGGCCCGGGATCCATATCGATCCCTGCATTATTCCCCGTGCCGAACGAGCCAGTGAGAAAGATGTTCCCAGAGCCATCCAGCTTCAGGTCGGATGGGAACAGGTATGCCCAGGGGGCACCAAGGTCGAATGCCCAGTCCAATTCACCGAGGGAGTCGAAATGGGCTATGAAGGCATTGTTCACCGTACCGTTGGGGGAAAGCGCCAGTACGCTTGGGCCCGGGTCCACGTCGAATGTGCCCCAGGAATAATTCCCGGCCACATACACACCACCTTGGTCATCCGGATATAGGGCCGTAATGCTTGAACTGGTCGAGTCCCCGAACACGTGTCCCCACAGCACCGAGCCATCGGCGGCATACTTGAACAGGAACGCGTCGGCATTGTCCGTGCTGCTCAGAAGGAATTGCCCAGTTCCTGGGTCGATATCGATCGTACCACCGCCGAAAACGCCACCGGCAAAGAGTTCGTCGGTGGTATTGAAATCCATGGCAAGTATATTAGCACCGGTCTGTGTGTCCCAACACAGCGACCACAACAAGGACTGGGACGAACTGTACAGCGCCAGTGTCCAGCCAGCAAGGAGAAACGTGTACCGCATGGTCCTGGTCAGGGCACCCCTGACCAGGATCGAAGATAGCCACCTATTTGAAGGCAGGGATACCCGTCACCTCTGCGCCGGTGATCAGCAGGTGGATGTCGTGGGTGCCCTCGTAGGTCACCACGCTCTCCAGGTTCATCATGTGGCGCATGATGGGGTACTCGTTCGTGATGCCCATGCCACCGAGGATCTGCCGGGCCTCCCTGGCCACGGTGAGCGCCAAGTGTACGTTGTTGCGCTTAGCCATGCTGATCTGGGCGGTGGTGGCCCGGCCTTCACTGCGGAGCACGCCCAGGCGCCAGGTCAACAATTGGGCCTTGGTGATCTCGGTGATCATCTCCGCCAGTTTCTTCTGGGTCAGCTGGAAGGCACCGATCGGCTTGTCGAACTGCACGCGTTGTTTGCTGTATCGCAGGGCCGTATCGTAGCATTCCATGGCCACACCCAGCGTACCCCAGGCAATCCCGTATCGGGCACTGTCCAGGCACCCGAGCGGGGCGCCCAGGCCGCTCTTGTTGGGCAGCAGGTTGCCTTTGGGCACCTTCACGTTGTCGAACACCAGCTCACCGGTCGGGCTGGCGCGAAGGCTCAATTTGCCGTGGGTGGTTGGGGTGGTGAAGCCCTCCATGCCGCGTTCCACGATGAGCCCATGGATGCGGCCCTCGGTGTTCTCCGCCTTGGCCCATACGATGGCCAGGTCGGCGAACGGTGCATTGCTGATCCACATCTTGGCACCGTTCAGTACGTAGTGGTCGCCTTTATCCTGAAAGGTGGTGACCATACCCCCTGGATTGCTGCCGAAATCCGGTTCGGTCAGGCCGAAGCAACCGATCTTCTTGCCTTGGACCATGTCCGGAAGCCACTTCTTCTTCTGCTCTTCGTTGCCATACTTCCAGATGGGGTACATGGCCAGTGAGCCCTGCACGCTGCACAGGCTCCGCAGGCCGCTGTCGCAGCGTTCGATCTCCTGCATGATCAGGCCGTAACTGATCTGGTCCAGGCCGGGGCCGCCGTACTCCTCGGGGACGAATGGCCCGAAGGCACCGATCTCCGCCAGGCCGGGAACGATGTCCTTGCTGAATTCGGCCTTTTCGAAGCGCTCCTCGATGATCGGTTTCAGGTGCGTGCTGACATGCTTCCGGGCGGTCTCCCGGATCAGTTTCTGCTCATCGGTCAGCAGTTCGTCGACCAGGAAGTGGTCGTGGCTCTGGAACAGGTCGGTCGCGCTGCGCTTGGCGGTGGCTGTGCTCGTGCTCATGGGAGGGCGAAATTAGCACAGGCCCGGGCCGCTTGTCGCGTGGATACCTTTGTGCACCATGGGAACGCTTCGAGCAGAGGACTTCCTGCGCTCCGATGGGATCACCCTGCTCCTTGTGCTGGTACTTGCCGGGGCGGCTTGGTTGAGCAGTTCGGCCCCACGGAAGTGGCGGGCCATTCTCAAGGGGCTTTTTCGGATGCGTTTGAGCCCGCAGATGATGCGGGAGGACCTTGACCTCAGGCAGCGATCGAGCTTGGCCGCTTTCTTCCTGTCCACTGTCTTGATCGCCGTGTTCTTCCGACAGGCCATGGTCGAACAGGGATCGGATCGGATGGGGCCATGGGGCTTTCTGGGCCTGCTGGGCCTGTTGCTGCTCGTGGTGTTGGTCCATGTGCTGTTGATCAAGGGCCTGGGAGCCTTCTTCAAGGGTGACGGCGGTGCGACTGAATACGTGAGCACCTTGCTCCTCCTGCTGACCGTGAACGGATGGACCCTGTTCCCGGTGATCGTGCTGGCCACCTATCTCCCCGGCCTCCGGACCGAGATGATGGTTCTTGGGATGGTCCTCACCATGGCCTTGTTGGTGTTCCGGTGGTTCCGCGCGCTATGGGTGGGCAGGGACGAAGGGCTCCAGTTCCGCTTCATTCTTTTATACCTTTGCGCCGCCGAGATCGGACCCATCTTGATCGCCATTCAAGCCTATTGGTCCACCGCGCATCCCTAAACCTTCAAATGACCGGGATTTGAAGATCAAGCATATCCTTGTATCCCAGCCCGAACCGACGGACAGTCGTTCGCCCTTCCTGGACCTGGCCGACAAGTATGGCCTGAAGATCGACTTCCGGCCGTTCATCAAGGTGGAAGGGGTGAACGGTCAGGAGTTCCGCCAGGAACGCATCAATATCCTGGACCATTCGGCGATCATCCTCACCAGCCGCAACGCGGTCGATCACTTCTTCCGCATCTGCAAGGAAATGCGGGTGAACGTGCCGGAGTCCATGAAGTATTTCTGTATTTCGGATGCCGTGGCCTTCTACATGCAGAAGTACATCGTTTACCGCAAGCGCAAGGTCTTCATCGGCAAGCACTCCTTCAGCGACCTCATGGAGGTGATCAAGAAGCATAAGGGGGAGAGGTACCTGCTTCCATGCAGCAACCTGCAGCAACCGGAGATACCAGCCGTGCTGGAGAAGGCGGGCATCAACTTCACCAATGCCGAGCTCTACCGCACCGTCCCGTGCGACCTGAAGGACCTGAAGGACCTGAAGTACGACATGATCGTGTTCTTCAGTCCGGGAGGGATCGAGAGCCTGCAGAAGAACTTCCCCAAGTACAGACAGAACGGGACCGTGATCGCAGCGTTCGGCCCCACGACCTCCCAGGCGGTCCGTGATGCCGGTCTGGAACTGAACATCGAGGCCCCCTTGCCCGAGGCTCCTTCCATGACCGGGGCCATTGAACTGTTCATCAAGGCCCAGGCCAAAAAGAAGTGAGGATCGTTCGTCACTGATCCACCGGATGGTCCTATAGTATGCCGAAGCATCGGTGAAGCAGCATACCTTCAGGAAACCGGAACGCCTCTGCTCCCGCGATCGCATCCGAAAGGTGCTCAGCACCGGTCGATCGGTCCAGGTGTCCCCGGTCCGCCTGATCGGCAGCTACATGCAACTGGAACCCAACGTACGTGCTCAGGTCGCCTTTTCGGTGCCCCGCCGATCCATGAAACGGGCTGTGGACCGCAACCGGATGAAGCGCTTGATGCGCGAAGCTTACCGCCTGAGCAATGCCCCGAGGCTTGAGCAGCTGCAGGCCAGTGACCGGCAATGCGCCTGGTTCTTCATGTATCGCAGCGCTGAGCGGATACCCTTTAACGAGGTCCTGGACAAAATATGCCAGGCCATGGACCGTTGGATCTTGGAGCATGGGTGAGCTGTTCACCTGGCCCTTCATCGCCCTGATCCGTGTATACCAGTACACCATATCGCCCCTGCTTCCCGGTGCATGTCGGTACAGTCCGACCTGCTCGGAATATGGGGTGGAAGCCCTTCGGAAGCATGGTGCGCTCAAAGGCGGCTGGCTCACCCTCAAGCGCTTCCTATCTTGCCATCCATGGGGCGGTCACGGTCATGACCCCGTCCCCTGAACCCTTTCCATCATGCTGAAGAAAGCCCTTCGTTCTACCCGCAACTGGATCATCGCCATCGTCGTTTCCGGCGCCGGTGCCCTGTCCATCTCCGCAGGTGACAACTTCTTCGAGATCTCCAAGAACCTGGAGATCTTCACCGAGTTGTACAAGGAGCTGAACATCTACTACGTGGATGATACCAAGCCAGGCACCCTGATCAAGACCGGCATCGATGCCATGCTCAATTCGCTCGACCCATACACGCAGTACATCCCGGAGAGCGACATGGAGGAATATCGCTTCCAGACCACCGGCCAGTACGGAGGCATTGGCGCCCTGATCAAGAAGAAGGACGATGGGGTGGTGATCAGCGAACCCTATGAAGGCTTCCCTGCCATGAAAGCAGGGATGTGGGCTGGGGACGCCATCAAGAAGGTGGATGGCCGCGATGTGACCGGTATGGGTACGGATGAGGTAAGCAAGCTTCTTAAAGGACAGGCGGGGACCAGCCTGAGGATCGAGCTGTATCGGGAAGGTGAAGCGCCCAGAGAGGTCGAACTGGTGCGCGAGGAGATCAAGATCCCGGACGTGCCCTACAAGGGTATGCTGGACGATGCCGGCACGGTGGGCTACGTGAAGTTGAACAGCTTCACCCAGACCGCAAGCACGGAGGTGCGTGCGGCATTGAAAGAGCTGAAGGATCAGGGTGCCACGCACATGGTGCTGGACCTCCGCGGCAATGGTGGTGGATTGTTGCGGGAGGCGGTGAACATCGTGAACCTGTTCGTGCCCAAGAACGAACTGGTCGTGGAGACCAAGGGCCGTATCGATGAGTGGGACAAGGCTTACCGCACGCTCAGCGAACCGTTCGACAAGGACATCCCCTTGGTGGTCCTGGTGGATGGCGGTTCGGCCAGTGCCAGTGAGATCGTCAGTGGCGCCTTGCAGGACCTGGACCGTGCCGTGGTGATCGGTGAGCGCACCTTCGGTAAAGGCTTGGTGCAGCAGACCCGGGACCTCTTTTACAACAGCAAGTTGAAAGTCACCGTGGCCAAGTATTACATCCCCAGCGGCCGTTGCATCCAGAAGCTGGACTATGCCCACCGTGACAGCTCGGGCAAGGCCGTGGTGTTCAGTGACAGCACCATCACCGAGTTCAGCACCCGGAACGGCCGGCCCGTGTTCGATGGGCGTGGCGTGTATCCTGATATCGACGTGGAGGATCCCGAGCTGGCCAAGATCGTCGGCGGGCTCTATGCCGATGATGTCATTTTCGATTTCGCCACCCGCTACCGCATGGCGCACGACTCCATCGGTCCGCCGGAGGATTTCGTGATCAGCGATGCCCTGTACCATGAGTTCGAGGAATTCGCCCGAACACGCCAGTTCGAGTACGATACCGAAAGCATGGAAAAGTTGGAGCAGTTGGAGGCCGTGGCGAAGAAGGAGCGGTACTACGAACACGCTCAGAGCGCCTTCGAAGCCCTCCGTGCCGAGCTTTCACCGGATCCCAACGAAGAGCTGGACCTCTTTCGTAGCGATATCGAAGCCATCCTGCGCAACGAGATCGTGGCACGCTACGCCTTCCAGACCGGACGCGCCAAGGCGGCCCTGGCCGATGATCCCTATGTGATGAAGGCGTTGGAGATCTTCACGGACGGCAGCTATTCCACCGTGTTGGCCGGGACCAAGAATTGATCCAGAGCGCTATCTGACCGTGAGGCCGCCCTCCTGGCTGACCTTCGCGAACGTACACTGGGCCTCGCTGGCCATCCTGGCTGCGGTGATTCCCTGGTCCACGGCACTGATCAGCAACGCCCAACTGCTGCTGGCCCTCAACTGGATCGCCTGGGGGATCCACGATAGAGACCTGTTGAAGCGCTTCCGCAAGGTGTTCACCGATCGCTGGGCGCTGCTGTTCCTGTCCTTCTGGGCCTTGCACGTCCTTGGCCTGCTCTGGACCAAGGACCTGGACTGGGGCCTGGACCTCGTGCGCATCCTGCTTCCGCTACCGATCCTCTGCATCATGTTGTTCGGCGTGCCACGCCTATCGCTGGAGCGTTTGTGGTGGGTCTTGCGTGCCGGCGCGTGGAGCGTGGTGATCAGCACCGTGGTCTGTCTCGTGGTGGGTTGGGAGGCGCTGCGTGCCGGAGACCATCGTGGGCTC
Source organism: Flavobacteriales bacterium (assembly GCA_020437905.1). Classification (GTDB taxonomy): domain Bacteria; phylum Bacteroidota; class Bacteroidia; order Flavobacteriales_F; family PHOS-HE28; genus PHOS-HE28. Next base: position 13,486 of record JAGQVN010000325.1, on the reverse strand, counting down.
TCCCTCTTCGTCAGTCATGTCCGGCTCGGTCTGTTGCTCGTGCTGGCCATCGCCGTGTTCCTCTGGCGGCGACCGAACGGCGCGCGCTGGTGGTATGCACAGGTGGCCGGGGCCTCGTGGGCCTTCGCATACTTGTTCCTGAGCGGGAACATCAATTCCCTGCTGATCCTGGGTGCGGTCCTATTTGCCTGGTTATGGCGCGGCGTTTCCTTTCTGCCGCCGGCAGGCCGTTGGTTCGTGCGTGTTGGATCCCTTTTCATTCCGGCAGGTGCATCCGTGGCGGTCCTGAACTTCCTGCTCGCTCCGAACGATATGCCCCCTCTGGATGCCGGGAGTCTTCCCTACCGGTCGGCAGGTGGAGAGATCTACTACCACAACACCGAGGACCCCCAGGTGGAGAACGGCCACTATGTGTGGATCCAGGTCGCGGACGACGAACTGGCCCGTGGCTGGAACGCGCGCAGCAGCATCCGCTTCAATGCGAACGATCGCAAAGGCCAGGTGCTGCGTGGCACGCTGGTCCGCTATCTGGCCAGCAAGGGCCTCACCAAGGATTCGGTGGGGCTATTGTCCCTGACCGATGAAGATGTGGAGCGCATCGAGAACGGCCTGCCCAGTGTGATGACCGGTCGTCGAGGCATGCTGATGGAGCGCCTGGGTCAGCTGCGCATGGAACTGGACCGCTACCGCACCTTGGGTGATCCGAACGGCCATTCGCTTACCATGCGCTTTGCGTATTGGCAAGCCGGTTGGTCCATCGCCAAGGACAACCTGTTGGTCGGTGTGGGAACCGGCGATACGGTCCCGGCCTTTGCCCGGGCCTATGAGGCTTCGGACAGTGTGCTGAGACCGGAATGGCGGCATCGCGCACACAACCAATTCCTCACGCTGTTGATCTCTTTCGGCGTGTTGGGCTTGTTGTGGTCCCTGTTCAGCTGGATCGCACCGGCCTGGCACTTCAAGGCCTTCCGTTCGACGATCTTTGTGAGCTGGGCCATCATTTTCGCGCTTTCCTGCCTCACCGAGGACACCTTGGAGACCCAGGTCGGCGCCACCTTCTTCGGGTTCTACTATTGCTTGCTGGTCTTTGCGGCGCCCATGGCCGCGGGCAGTGGACGAGTGAACCCGGGCCTCAACGGCGGAGCAGGCCCACTACCGGTAGGATCAGGTCCAGGCTAGTGCTTCACCAAGCGCAACGTGAGCTGCCCGTCCTCGTCCTGCACGGTGACCAAGTAGCTCCCGGGTGAGCGGTCGGCCAAGGAAAAGGTTGGTTGGTGCTCCCTAGCGACCGTACGGAACAGGATATTGCCCAGACCATCGCTCAGCGTGATCCGCTTGCCGAAACAGCCGCCAGCACAATACAGTGTGGTCTGTTCAGCGGCAGGGTTCGGGACCAGCTTGTAGGGGAACTTGTCTGAGGAAAGTACTGGAACCCCATTGACCGTTGGTGTAACGCAGGTGTCGGGGACCGCCTGATCCAGATCCAAGTAACCGATGTATTGGTAAGGCAATGCGGCAAAGGAAGGGGCCAAGGCCAGGTACAGGTCATCCTGGAAAAAGGCCATGACACCATTGTCCGCCACCATATTCCCTCCGATGGCGCAGAGCTGTTGACCATCGTACCGCAAAATGCCATATCGGGTGGTATCGCCCAGGAAGTGGTAGAGCCCAGAGATGTACAAGGAGCTATCATGCACCTGGAGGTCGAATACCTGGCTGACGAACTCCACCTCGGGGAAAAAAGGAAGCCATTGGGTACCATCCCAGATCACCAAATGTTTCGATGGCACATCTGGGCCGCTAAGAAAACCACCTGCGTAAAGGGAGTCGCCGTAACCGCTCAAAGAGCGAACGAACGCCCCGCCAATACCGGCACCCAGTGGGGACCATGTGGAGTCGCCATCGAAGGCTACCATTTTGCGTGATCCGAGAACTTGATACACTCCTCCGAAATAGTAGTGCCCATTCCAGACACACGACGCTATTACTTGCTGGAGCGTGTCGAAAGGCGAGTGCTTAGGACGTTGGAACGTTCCCTGTTGCCACTCATTCACGCCGTACATGACTTGACCTTGTTCAGTCGTGTCGGTGATCCCGCTACCAAACATGCGATCTCCTTCCACCATGTAGTTGAACGCTACATTCTGATCGGTCAAGGGATGCCATTCACCCTGAGTGAGGAAACCCAGTCCGGTAAAGTCGGGGTCATAGTGCCAGTAGCTGAATGTGGTGGCGAATAGTGTGTCATGAAAGTATGCGATGGAGATGACCGGGGTGAGATTTCCCAAGGCCGAAGTATCACCATTACCACCGCCGAATGTGCTGACATTCCAGGCCGAACCATCCCAGCCGGCAATTCCATTGGCTCTCAAGCTATCGTTTCCGGCGAAAACGAATTTACCTGCCACAACAAGCTCCATGCTATCACCATTCATTGCAAAGCTCCGCACCTCATGGGTCACCCCGCCATTGAGACTTTGCCACTGAGCGTGAACGACCACAGGAGCATAAACAGTACAACAGGTCGCACTAAATATTACTATTCGCATAGAACGAGGCAGAAGCGGTCGAAGAAGCATCAGTGCCGTACGAAACGACCGACCCAGGTCGATCTGGAGGTTCCCCAAAGTTCGCTTCAATGAGAATAGCAACACTCGGGACATCTGCAATTCTCGGACAATGCCTCAACGGCGGGGCAGCCCATTGAGCAGTGCCATCACACGTTCGGGGGTGATCTGTTGCACACAAGTGCATGCTTTGCCTGCTGCACAGATCGGGCATTCAGGGTCGTGTACCAACACATGTACGTCGCGCCCCAAAGGAGCCCAACGTCCCGGGTGGATCGGTCGGCGTGGTGAGAACAGGCCGATCGCGCGCTTGCCATACACACCGGCCAGGTGCAGTGGGCCGGTGCTGGCTGCCACCAGGGCGTGGCAACTGCCTATGAGCATTTGCAACTGGTCCAGGTCCAACTGCCCCCCAGTATTGGTCACATGGGAGGCGGAAATTGGCAGCTCTTGCCGGTAGTGTTCAGCCTCGGCAGCGGTGCCGGTCAGGTACACATGGTAGCGTGTTGGGTCCAACTTGTCGATAAGTTCGCGAAAGCGTGGAAGCCCCCATTCCACCGAACTCCCTTGGGACCCTGGATGCAGGATGACCCGGATACGATCGTGGCGGAGCAGCGCGGCAACGAGCTGGTCAGGTTCCGGCGGATGAAGTCCCATGGCATCCAGCAACTGGACCAGGGCCGGTTCCGCGGTGATCCCTAGAGGCCCCAACAACTTCACGTTCAACTGGGACTCATGGAGGTCGCTTCGCTTGCGCGAGAAAGCCGGTCTATCCGTGCAGGTGCTCCAGTGCCATAGCCGGTGCGAAGTGCCGATGCGCACGGGGATGCCCGCCGCCTTGGCCCAGCGTGCGATCTCCCGATGCGGGAACACATGCACCAAGGCATCTGCTCGCAGGTCCCTCAGGAGTTGGACCGCATCACCTGCTTCCAACTCCTCCAAGGTGAGCACCTGATCGACGTGGGTGCAGTGCTTCAGGACCGGTCGGGTGTAGTGGCGGCCGATGAAAGTGATGCGCACCTCCGGGAACTTCGCTTTCAGCAGACCGGCCAGTGGAAGGGTCAGCACCACATCGCCAATGCTGTCCGTGCGGCTCAGAACGACGTGTTCAGGTGCGATCATCAGCGAGCAGGGCGTTCAACTTGCAGTACTTCAGATGCACGGCCCAGGCCGATAGACGCGCAATGTGCCAACCCGCCGAACCGTCCAAGAAGCCGCCTTGCAGCAGGTAGCCCTGAACGAACTTGGCGATCGGTGAAAGCCAGGGCTTCCAGGCGTTCGGGCCCTTCCCCTCGGCCTTCATCTTTTCCGCATGCAGCGTGCTGTACCGTTCGATGCGATCGATGTGGTTCTGACGGCTGTGATAGCTGTAGTGCAACAGGTCGCCCTTCAACCAGTGTACCGTGCATCCCTTAGGCAGCGCGAGCGTCTCATGGACATGCTCGCCTTCCCAGCGCGTGCCCTCCTTCGGGAACAAGCGCACTTTCCGGTCCGGGTACCAGCCACCGTGACGCACCCAGGTTCCGCAATAATTCGTCAAGCGGGCGAAGCCATAGGCTCCCGTTGCGCCAGCGGTCTTCACCTGCAACAAGCTCTTCTCCAGTTCCGGTGAGAGCGCCTCATCGCTGTCCATGCTCAGGATGTACGGCTGCGTGGCCAGGCTGTTGGCCTCGTTCTTCTGCGCACTGAAGCCTTTCCAATCCCGCTGGAACACCCTGGCGCCGGCCTGTTCGGCGATGTCCGCCGTGCCATCGGTACTGCCCGAATCCACCACGATAAGCTCATCGGCCACGGGCTTCAAGGAAGCCAGGCAGCGCCCGATGTTGTGTGCCTCGTTGTGGGTGATGATGACGGCGGAAATGCCCGTGGCCATGGCGGCCGAAGTTAGGTCGGTGCATCAAGCGAAAAGCCCCCGCTGGGCAGGGGCCTTTCCACGATCCTTCTGGGGGTACTACTGGTAGTGCGAGATCACCAGCTTGCCGCTCTTCAGTTCACGGCCATCCTGTTCCACGCGGTAGAAGTACAGGCCATTGGCCAGCCAGGCGGTGGTCAGCGTAGCGCGTCCGGTGGTCGTGCTCTTGCGCACCACTTCGTGGCCGGCGTTGTCCAGGATCCGGATCTGTATCGGGCCCTGCCCGGTGGTACCGCTGATGTTGAAGAAGACGTCGCGGTCGGCGGGGTCGGGGAACATGCTTACGAAGGGCCCGTTGGCACTCGCCGGTGCAATGCCTGTGCCCAGGTCGACCAGGTTCACGCAGTAGTCTTCGGTCTCGCCGTAGTCGTAGCCATCCTCACAGCCACTGGCAGCCGTTTCATCGTACATCATGATCACCCGCATCCTGGTGCTGCCCGGTGTGGCGGACGTGGGGATGGTCACGGTGGTCGTTACCGAATTGGTCGTGGCAGGTGAAGTGTACATCAACTCACCCGGTCCATCGAAGTCGCCGTTGTGGTCCAGGTCCATCCACACGGTGAAGATCTCGTCCCACTGGAATCCGGGGTAGTCCGGTGTGAGGCTGAGGGTGTACGTCTGGCCGATCTCGAGATCCGTGCTCAGTCCGGTGTAGTCGCCATAGCCACCATCATTGCCCGTGGTGTTATCCAAGGTGTTGAACGACACATTTCCGATCCATTCCCCGGTCGATTCCTCACTGACGGACGGACAGTAGGTCAGGTCCAGGCAGGCTCCACATCCCGGGGTGTTCAAGGTCACAGTAGTGGACCAATCACCCGGCACACCGTCGCATTCGCTTTGGACCTGCACATCGAAGCTGGCACAGGGGCTCAGGACATCGAGCAGGTAGCTGGTGCCGGTGATACCAGCGACGGAATTCCAGTTTCCGGAACCGGCTGCCGCATAGCGGATCGTGTAACTGTCCGCTGCCAGTACCGGGTCCCAGCTCAGGTCGGCGGAGGTCTCACTGTTCGGCGTGGCGGACAAGCCCATCGGCGCGTTGCAACATCCTTCGCTCGTCCATAAGAAGGAGGCACTGAAGCCGCTGGTGATGGTGTCGCAATCCACTTCCACCTGGAACTCGTATTCCGTGCAAGCCAACAGGCCGGTGGCCAGATAGCCCGGGTCGGTCAAGCCGTTCACGCTGGTCCATGCCGGTTCGCCTACGGCCCGGTATTGCAGGTTGAACGGACCCGCGGTGAGCGCATCCCACGTAAGCATCGTTTCATCCAACGTGGTGTTCATGGCGGCCAGATCGGTCGCGCCGGGACACCCCCCACAGTTGTTCAGGATCCATTGCAGGCTGTTGAAGCTGTTCACCCGCCCGCCGGTCACGGATTGCCCACTGAGATTGCCCACCTGATCGACACCGGCGAACAAGGCATCGCGCACATACAAGGCACCTGCGGCCGGATCGTTCTGGACCAATGCCATCAGGTCGGAACAGGGAGCACTGTACAGCAGGCCGATCACTCCGGCAGTGAGCGGGCTCGCGAAGGACGTGCCGCTGGTGTTCCCGTAGCCACCACCGATGCTGGTGGTGTACACATCATCGCCTGGGGCACCCAGATCGACCTGGGTTAGGCCATATGCGCTGAAGGTCCGGTTGTCGGCATCGTCCGTCGCTGTTACGCTCACCATGTATGGGCTGGGGCACGCCGTGGGTAGGTCACCCTCCACGTCGATGTCGATGTTCAGGTTGGCCGTGGCCCCGCAGCTCAGCACGCCTTCGGAACCAAGCGAGTCATAGAACGCGCACCAGAGCGGAGCATCCGCGGGTTGTCCGTAGTTGATGCCCCAGGAGCTGTTCGTGGCCACCACGAATGCCCCTTTCGCCCCCTGCGTGTCATTGTACAGGCGGCGCTGAACGAAGGGGTAGGTATAACTGGCGATCACATTGCTCTCGGTCAGGCTCTGCCGCGTGACCACCATCATCTTCACGTTCCAGTTGGCACCGGCCACACCCAGGTTGTTGTTGCCTTTGGCGCCGATCATGCCAGCCACTTGGGTCCCGTGACCACCGCCGTACACATTATCGTTGTTCCCACCGGGGTTCCAGCCTTCGAAGTCGTCCACGTAACCGTTGGCGTCGTCGTCGATGCCGTTGTTCGGGATCTCCAGGAAGTTGTACCAGGCATTGCCGATCAGGTCCGGATGGGGCAGGTCGCTGTTCTCCACGATGCACACCACGATCGTGTCGCCTGTGGCGGTCACCCCACCCGTGGTCAGGTCCCAGGCCGCTTCGCTCGCGATGTTCTGATGGTGCCATTGCTGGCCGTATTGCGTGTCGTCCGGCACCGTGCGGTCCTGCACGATGTGGTTGTTCTGCGCGATCATCACGGCAGGGTGACGCGCCACTTCACGCAACATGACCGGTTGCGGGATGGCGGGCTGCTCGTAGTGCAGTAACCAGATCCGCATCGGGGCGGACACTTCCTCCACCACGCGCAGGGTGGTGCGCTGGTCGTGGAACACGGCGAGGTCCTCCTCCAGGTTGTTGGGGGAGAAGCCAGGTTCCAACATGATCAGGATGTCGCCCGGCACGTATTCCGGATCCTGGGCATGGAGCGCAAAAGGAGCGGTAAGGACATAGGCCCAGAGGGCCAGTACAAAGAGGTTCTTCATAACGGCTTGCAGGTTCGGGCGCGAAAGTAAGTTTTCATCGAGAGGAGAACGGTGATGCCGGTCAGCTCATCGTTCAAGAAGAAGGGTGAGGTGGGGATCCTGAGGGAAGGCTGTTGCTTCGCTGCGCCAGCAGGGCATCAGTATCGTGCACAGCAGGGACGTAATGAGCGCAATTGGGATCGCTGCGGGCGCTGGCCATCTGTACAACAACGGGTTCGCGAGCCCCGGCAGGGCGAAGCGATCTCATCGTCCCGGGTGCAGGACCCGAATGATGCGATCACCTCGTCGCGTTCCTTCTGGCGTCAAACAGCTCCTTGTGAACGCGATATGGGGCTGATCGAACGCGGATCTGAGTTTTCCACAAGGCATGTTACGGAGCTATGCCGTGAGTATCTTCAATCTCATGAATTCGCAGCCTCTGCACTTGCGTCGCTCCGCAGCGGCCAGTCGGCCAGTCGGCCAGTCGGCCAGTCGGCCAGTCGGCCAGTCGGCCAAGTAGTTTACAGCACAGCAAGTTCGGCATACGCAGCGCAAGGTTCGCCGCGTGTTCCCTCTTTTTCTCAACCACCAACCCGCTGCGTCATGGAGCAGGCACCGCCATTCCACGCTTAGGCGTGATCGGCTGATCACGTTCGCCGCAAGCGAACCGCCCCTCCCGGCCGCCGCAAGGGAAGGCACGCTGGCGTGCAGTTCGCACCTGGCGTTGTATTTTGATGGACCGGGACGATGCTCCCGGCCGATACGAACAATTATTGCGATGAGCACCCTCGACACAACCCACACACGGCAAAACCTCATGCTCGGTGCGGTGCTGGTGGCGGCGGTGCTCTGCACACCCTACACCACACAAGCCCAAAACTTGTTGCCCAACCCGGGTTTTGAGGAGACTGATAGCTGCACATTCGGGCTAGGGCTTGGTGAGTTGCACCATTGGTTTAGTGCGTTCGGAACCCCTGATCACCTGCAGGGCTGCCTGCCTTATGGATCAGCGAACGGCTTGCCGTTGAACATTTTCACCTACCAGTTCCCCTACGAGGGCAGTTCTTGCGCAGGGATCTTCACCTACGACGCAAGTAGTGGGCAGGAATGGCGAGAGTGGCTCATGGTTCCCTTGTTGGACACCTTGGTGCCGGGCCATACCTACTACTGTAGCTTCAGTGCGAATGCTGGGTTCGGCGGAAATGGTTCTACCCTGAACTGGTTAGCCAGCGACCACCTGGGGATGCTCTTCACCACCTACGACCGGCAATGGGCTTGGGGGGATCCCTATCCCCAGGCTCTCGATCAGGCTCACATCCTGCATCCGCAGATCCTGAGCGATACGGTGGGTTGGACCTTGGTGAGCGGCAGTATTGTGGCCGATAGCGCCTACACCTACCTGATGATCGGCAACTTCTTCAGCAATGCGCTCACGGACACGCTTCACCTCGCTTCAGACGTTCCTCAATCCGGGAGATACAGCTATGTGCTTGTGGATGAAGTTTGCGTGTCGCCCGGCCCGAAAGGATGTGAGTTGAGCCATAGCGTAGAAGAGATCCGGGACGCAACGCCCTTCGTCTATCCGAACCCGGCCACCGACATGCTGGTAATCCGGAACGCGATAGGAAGGGATGCTGTAGTGCTGAACATGTTGGGGCAGTATGTATGGAGCGGTAGGGTCACCAGTGATCGGTTCGCCATGGATGCGGGTAGCTGGGCGCGCGGTGCGTACATGTTGCAGGTGTGTGGTACAGGAAGTGTGCAGATCGTGAAGTTCGTATTGGCCGAATAGGGAGCGTCGTTCTGGTCCTTTCAGTGAACCAACAACACGAAAGGACATGAACACGAAGAAATGGACGAGGCATCTTGCTTGGGGTGTGCTCGGGCTTGTTACCCAACAGGCCTTCTCGCAAGCAACGCAACCGGACAACCTAGGTGGCGCGGGCTCTTTCCTAGGCTGGAACGCCGGAGCGAACCAGGTCTTGGAGGTGAAGAACGAGGCCAACCAACGCATTGAATGGTACAGTGCTAATGTCAGGCGCATGCGGCTGCAACCCACCCTGACTGGACAGACAGTCAACGGTTTTCCAGGTCTCGACCTAAGTGGTTTTCTGGGTATAGGGCCATTTAGCAGCGGTCAGATCAACCGGCCTTTTGCCATGTTGCATTTAGACGATGCGGGTTCCAATAGTGCCGGTTTTCGACCATGGATGCGGCAGGGTACCCTGGTCACGCACCAGAGCGACTTCAGCTACTTTGGGATGAAGGACGAAGGATCCGCGCAAAATCACACCGTAGTGGCATGGAGCGACAACGACATCTGGGACCCCGGTCCGGACTACATGAAATTCATTTTCACCAGTTACTCGAACCAGAATGGTGCGGCGGGTACTTTGGATGGTCTGGAAGCTGCTCGGTTCGTGCCGGATGCTACCGGCGATGAGGTCTACTTAGGTGTTGGTGATTGGTTCAACGCCGGTACGAACCCAACCGAGAGACTCGACTTGCTTGATGGTCGCGCTCGTATCCGAGAGCTACCCAACGATCCCAGTGCGAATGCGCTTACCAAAATCATGGTGGTGGATGACACACCCGGACCTGAGTTCGGTGTGGTGAAATGGCGGGATATTTCGACGCTTGTTGACTGCGATTGGGCAACGAACGGGTTCAATGACATATATACCGCTTTCGATCCCGCTCCACCTGGTACATGTCCAGGTGCCTTGAACAATGTTGGGATAGGCATGGACCTGCCCAAAGCCAAATTGCATGTTGTGGAAGACACGCCTCTTCCGATGAGCGAAGACCGCGCCATTTTCGCGCATATACTGGGTGACGAAGAACAGAACGTCGCCGTGGATGCCTTGGCTCCGTCGCCAGAGGCCGCCGTGAACATCGGTATGCGTAGTTGGGCGCAGGATGGGCGAGTGAACTACGGACTGTATGCGCACACTACGGTTACGCCTCCCTACGCCATTCAAACGAACGTAGGTGTGTATGGCAATGCGGAGGAGCTGGGCAATGCTTCGATAGGTGGCTATGCACAATCCTGCATCGGTATATGGGGTCGAGCGCGCTGCTCCACTGCGAACAATTGGGCCGGGTACTTCGAGGGAGATGTACTTGCCACTGGCAACTACTACACTTCGGATGCTACGTTGAAGACCAACGTTGAACCGATCACGGATCCCGGTTCCGTCTTGGACCAGTTGCAGCCGGTGAGCTATTTTTTTGACACCGTCACATACGATTTCATGGGCCTGCCGAAGGAATTGCAGTTCGGCCTGATCGCCCAGGATGTTGAAACGGTGCTCCCTCATTTGGTCAAGGACGTGGTGCGCCCAGCAGAATACGACTCCATGGGCGTGATCACACAGGATGAGTTCATGTTCAAGGCACTGAACTACACAGAACTCATTCCATTGCTCATCGGTTCTATCAAGGAACAAAAGGCCGCAGTGGCGCAGTTGACCGATCAAGTCGATCAGCTACAGCAGGACTTGGCTTCTTGCTGTGAGGCACACGACGGCACCCTCGACGGCCGTGGCATGCAACAAGACGGCACCGGCAACGGAAGCGATCTGGAGCAGGGCGTGAGCAAGTCCAACGACCGCCTCAGCATCATGCCCAATCCTTTCCAGGAGCGCACCACGCTCAGCTACCTGTTGGATGCGCCCGCCATGGTGCAGTTGCAGGTCAGCACGGAACATGGCCTGCACCTGGCCACCCTGCGCAACCAGCAACATGATGCAGGGGCCTATAGCATGACCTGGGATACACAGGACCTGGCACCGGGTATCTACTTCGTCAGCCTCTTTGCTGATGGCCGGCCGGTGGTGAAGAAAGCGGTGAAGGTGAAGTAGACCATGCTTTTTGCGATCCCGGCTCGGAGGCCGGGATGACAGATCGGAGAATGAGAGGGCGGCCTGCTTCGGTGGGCCGTTCTTAATTGGAAGGCTGTTGCTTTGCCACACTCGCGACGACCCAACTAACCAACAGCAGGACCTTCCTCGACAAGTCCGATCGCACTGCCAACAGCCCACAGCCTGATGAACTCCTGCTTATTCCCCCTGCACGAACACGCGCTTCACCCGCTGGCTCACCAGGGTCAATGCCTCGTAGGGGATCGTGCCCAGACCTTCGGCATAGTCCATCAACGAACGGCCTTGTCCGAACACGATGACTTCATCACCCGGTGCGGCCGGGATGTCGCCCAGGTCCACCATGCACATGTCCATGCAGATGTTGCCTAAGAAGGGCGCTGGCTGGCCCTTGATCAGCACATGACCGACACCGTTCCCGAGCCGCCGGAGCAAGCCATCCGCGTAGCCGATGGGCAACACGGCCAAGCGCATCTTCTCGTCATTCCGGTGCTTGCGCCCGTAACCCACGCTGCTTCCTCCGCTCACTTCCTTCACCTGAGCGATCACCGTACGAAGGGTCGCTGCCGGGCGTAACAACGCGGTCTCCTTTGCGCCCACACCCACGCCGTGCAGTCCGATGCCCGGACGCACGAGGTCGAAGTGTGCTTCCGGAAAGCGGGAGATGCCTCCCGAATTGGCCAGGTGCCGCAGTGGCTTGTGGTCCAGCACGCTGTCGATGCGGTCGGCCGTTGCGGTGAACCGGGCGATCTGCTCGCGCGTGAACGCATCATGCGCCGGGTCCTCGCTTGCGGCCAGGTGGCTGAACACCGACGCTACGCGCAGGTGAGGAGCATGCTTGAGCAGCTCCAGGGCTTGGGGAAGTTCACCCTCCGTGAAGCCTAACCGGTGCATGCCCGTATCGATCTTCAGATGGACCGGAGGTGCACCGGATCGAGCGGTGCTGTGCGCGATGGCCGCCTGCAGACTTTGCCGGTCATACACGACAGCCTCCAACCGGAAGCGGTGGAGCAGGTCATAGGGTACAGGCTCCGGGTTCATCACCAGGATGGGCAGGTCGATGCCCGCCTGCCGCAGCGCCACGCCTTCATCGGCATAGGCCACGCCCAGCATGTCCACCCGCTCGAAGGCGAACAAGCGCGCCAGCTCCACAGCGCCCGTGCCGTAGCCGAAGGCCTTCACCATGGGCATTATGCCCGTGCCTGGCTTGAGCAGGGAACGGTAATGGTCCAGGTTGTGCTTGATGGCCCCGAGGTCCACTTCCAGTACGGTGCCATGGACCCGTTCCTCCCAGCGGGAGACCACGCGCTCGAAGCCGAAGGAGCGCGCACCTTTCACCAAGACCACTGCATCGCGCAGATGTTCCGCAGTCACTTCTTCCAACAGGGCTTCGGTATCCACGAAGTGGTTGGTTGCTACGCGGAAGAGGTCCTTGTGCGTTTCCAAGGCGGGGCCCACGGCCAGCACATGATCCACCCGGGCGCGTTCCACCAGTCCGGCCACGGCACTGTACAGGCGTTTGGGCTCCTCGCCGCTTTCGAGGATGTCGCTCAACACCACGATGCGTTTGCGGTCATGGCTCAGGGCCATCAGGTGATCCAATGCGATGGTCAGGGAGGCCAGGTCGTTGCTGTAGGCATCGTTGATCAGGGTGCTTCCCTCCACACCCTGCAAGGACTCCATGCGCATGCTCACCGGTCGCAGGCGTGGGCTGCGTTCAGCGATCCATTCGGGCGCATGGCCCAGATGAAGCATCAAGGTCACGCAATGCATCGCGTTCTCCACCGAGGCATCGTCGGTGAAGGGGAGCTCGAAATGGAATTCCTGATGGTCACAGGACACATGCACACGCGTTCCACCCGGCACCGGTATTTCGTTCAACACGCGCACGAACGCTGAACCCTCTCTGGACCAATCCCGCTCCAGCAGCTGCGGCGCCAGTCCGCTGGTGACCACAGCCTCGTGTACCACGTGGTGGTCGCGGCAATAGACCAGCACACGCGCTCCTGTGAAGAGTTTCATCTTCTCCAGCGCCTTGTGGCGATCGTCCGGAAAGCCTTCCCCATGCGCAGGCCCCAGGTTGGTGAAGATGCCGATCTCCGGTGCGATCATGGGCCGCGATCGTTCCATCTCCCCGGGACGACTGATGCCCGCCTCGAAGAGCCCCAGGTCGTGGTGGGCTCCGATCTGCCACACGCTCAGCGGGACCCCGACCTGGCTGTTCCAGCTGCCCGGGCTGCGCACGATCAGGTGCTGGTCGAAGAGCAATTGCGCCAGCCACTCCTTCACCACGGTCTTTCCGTTGCTGCCGGTGATGCCCACCACGGGCAGATGGAAGCGACCGCGATGCCAGGCAGCCAGCCGCTGCAGCGCGTCCAGCGTATCGGATACCTGCACGAAGGTCCCCTCTATCCCGTCCGGAACTTCCTGGACCAGGAAGCATCGTACTCCATGCGCGGACAGCTCGCTCAGGTAGCGAT